>JAUSPL010000389.1 GCA_030656535.1 Gemmobacter sp. | reverse complement strand
CGTCGTCACGACATGAAGCGGCTGACCGCCAAGGCGCACGCAGCCGGGGCTCTTTCGGTTTGGGACTTGGCGCACTCCGCTGGTGCCGTGGACGTGGACCTGACGGGCGCGAACGTCGATTTCGCGGTTGGCTGTACCTATAAATACCTGAACTCGGGCCCCGGCGGTCCGGCCTTCATCTATGTCGCCCCACGCCACGCGGAGACTGCACGTCCGGCCCTGTCTGGCTGGCTGGGCCACCAGTCGCCGTTTGCGTTCGACCTTGACTATCGCCCCGGGCGCGGGATCGAGCGGATGCGCGTCGGCACGCCCCCCGTGTTGCAGTTGGCCGCACTCGAGGCCGCTTTGGACGTGTGGGACATGGCGGACATGGCCGATGTACGGGCCCGGTCGCTGGACCTGACCCAAGCCTTCATCACGGGCGTCGAGGCCGCCTGCCCAGGGTTGGTCCTTGCCACCCCGCGCGATCCCGCCCTGCGCGGGTCGCAGGTCAGCTTTCGTCACCCCGAAGGCTATGCCATCATGCAGGCCCTGATCGCACGCGGTGTGATCGGCGATTTTCGCGCACCAGACATCTTGCGGTTCGGGTTCACCCCGCTGTTCATCGGCATGGATGAGGTGAACGCCGCCGTAGCAATCTTGAAGGATGTGATGGACAACGCGCTTTGGGATCGCCCCGAGCACAAGGCCCGCGCAAAGGTGACCTGATGCGATTGGTTCTGGCCACCCGCACCACTGTCATGCCCGCCGCCCGACCGGGGCGCCGGCGGCAGTTGGCGACCCCCATGGACCCCTGTCCGGAACCGGGGCCACGGTTGACCTCGCTTCCGGCGCTGTGTCGGCCGTCTGGCTGGGCGTGCTTGTGGCGCAAGATGGGTGCAGTGTCGGTGCTCGATTGCGGACCCGGACGGCTGCCCGTCTGATCCGCCGCACACAGCGGCAACCCTGACCAAAGGAAACCGCGATGACCGAACCCACCCAAGGCTGCCCGATGCACACCGCCTATGACCCTGCGCGGGACGGGGCCGAAATGTCGTTTGACGGACGCATGTCCTATGGCGATTATCTGCAGATCGATCGCATTCTGGGCGCGCAAAACTGCCTGACCAGCGCCCATGACGAAATGCTGTTCATCATCCAGCACCAGACTTCCGAACTCTGGATGCGGCTTGCCATCCATGAACTGGATGCAGCGCGAAACGCAATTGCCAGCGGGCGCGCCCCCGAGGCGTTCAAGATGCTGGCGCGAATTGCCCGTATATTCGAGCAGTTGAACAACGCCTGGGATGTGCTGCGCACGATGACCCCCGCTGATTACAGCCACTTTCGCGATGATCTGGGCCAATCGTCCGGGTTTCAATCCTGGCAGTACCGGCTGATCGAATTCGCGGTGGGCAACCGCAACCTTGCCATGCTGCGCCCGCATGCGCATCGTGCCGACCTGATCGCAAAGCTGGAGGCCGAGCTTGCGCGACCCAGCCTTTACGATGAGGCGCTGCGGCATCTGGCGCGGTCAGGCCTGCCCGTTCCCGCAGAGGTGCTGTCGCGCGATTTGCGCGCGCCCTGGGTGGCGGATGACAGGGTGCAGGCGGTCTGGGAAACCGTTTACCGCGACCCTCAGACCCACTGGGAAGCCTATGAGCTGGCGGAAAAGCTGGTGGATTTCGAAGACTACTTCCGCCGCTGGCGTTTCAACCACGTCACCACGGTCGAACGGGTCATCGGGTTCAAGCGCGGCACAGGCGGCACATCCGGGGTTCAATATCTGCGCCGGATGCTGGAGGTCGAGCTGTTCCCCGAGCTTTGGCATTTGCGCACCAGTCTGTAGCACGCCCCGCAGTTGGCGGGTGAATGTGCTTTTTCCGACCGGCGTCCTGCCGTACCCTTGTCATATATCGTGTCAGGAGTCGGCCATGCATCTGCGCAACGCCCTTACGCTTGTCGCGGCCCTGACACTGCTGACGGCCTGTCTGGAACAACCGGTCGAAGATCAGCCTTTCCCGGTGTCTTATTCCATGATGAACGACGCCAATTACCGTCTGCCTGCCGTACCGGCAGACAAGATCAACCCGGCCTATCAGCGCACGCTGGTCGCCAACCCCGCCCCGGACGAGGCGCCGGGTACGGTCATCATCGACACCGCCACGCGTCACCTGTTCTGGATTCAAGACAAAAAGACCGCCCTGCGCTATGGTATTTCCGTGGGACGCGAGGGTTTTGCCTGGTCCGGCACAGCCGTTGTGGACCGCAAGCAGCAATGGCCGACCTGGACCCCACCGCCCGAAATGATCAAACGCCAGCCCGAGCTTGCGAAATGGGCTGACGGGCAGCCACCCGGACCGAAAAACCCGTTGGGTGCCCGGGCGATCTATCTGGCGCAGAACGGGCATGACACCGGCTACCGCATTCATGGCACCCCGGAGTGGTCGTCGATCGGGCGCGCGGCGTCGTCGGGCTGCATCCGCATGGTCAACCAGGATGTGATTGATCTTTACGCACGGGTGTCAGCGGGGGCCAAGGTCATCGTACGCTAGGGCGGGGACCGCAGTCGCACCCTCGGGTTTCGGCGTGTGGTGACATCCCCCCCTCAGACTGATCGCACTCCAAAGTGTTGTGGAACCAACGCCGCGTCCCCAGTTTTGGCGTGGGGCTGGACTCATTCGCGACAACACCTAGATTCCGACACATAATGAATTCGAAGGACCGCATCACATGGCCTACAGCCTGACCATCAACGGCACCCTGCATGAGGTAGATCTGCCCGGCGACACACCTTTATTGTGGGTGCTTCGCGACGGGCTGAACCTGACCGGAACGAAATACGGGTGCGGGGTGGCCGCTTGTGGGGCTTGCACGGTGCATCTGGACGGTGTGGCTGTGCGGTCTTGCCAATTGTTGCTGGCCGACGTGGACGCCCCGGTCACAACCATCGAAGGTATAGGCGCACCGCAAACGCTGGCCGCCATACAGCAGGCGTGGGTCACGCATCAGGTCGCTCAATGCGGTTATTGCCAGCCCGGGCAGATCATGCAGGCCGCAAGCCTGCGCGCCGAAACCCCTGACCCGTCCGATCAGCACAACGCGGACGGCCTGGCGGGCAACATCTGCCGCTGCGTGACGAATCCGAAGATCCGCGCCGCAAT
>JAUSPL010000375.1 GCA_030656535.1 Gemmobacter sp. | reverse complement strand
TTCCGCCCGAGACACCATTTTCCGCAGATGATCATCTGCGCCGCCCGCCAAGGCCATATCGACGAATTCGCGCGCATCCGGCAAAGGTCGCCGAAACCGCTGTGGCATGCGCATGGCCCAATCAATGCGCGTCGCAAGCTGTTGCGGGGTGATCCAGTGTTCGGCGGCCTCGACCCATCCATCAGGGCCGCGCGGTGATTGATACGCCTGACCCATCAGGCTCATCGGTCCCAGAAGGAATCGCCGGGTCGGGGGATCGCCCAGTTTGACAAGGCTGTCGCCGTCGACCCCCAGGGCGCGCATGGCGGCAACGATGAAGTCAAACGGTTGGCGGGCCTTTTGCAGCTGCGGGTTCAACGCTGTCGGGTGACGTGACAGGGCGGTACAAATGGCCATCAGATCACCATCAGTGTCGTTCCAGACCGATACCAGCGCGTCGATCAGGGCCGGGTCCGGGGTGTCAGACACAAAGTGGACCGCCAGCTTGCGCGAAATGTGGCGCACGGTTTCAGGGCGCCGGGCAAGATCGTCCAAGAACGCCTCGATATCCGAAATCTTTGCGGGGCCGTCGCTGCCATAGTCGCGCCCCAGCACGGTTTCCGCCCCCGGCTCGGCGCGGCTGGGTTCGAATGCGGTGCCGCCATCCGGACTGACCAGCAGGCCGGTCAACAGCTCGGCCAGTTGGGTCACATCGGTCTGGGTATACCCTTCGCCGACGCCCAGCGTGTGCAGTTCAAGCAATTCCCGCGCAAGGTTTTCATTCAGCCCCAGATTCCGCCGTTTGCCCATGCGTGATCCCGGCCCGATCGATCGGGTCTGATCCAGATAGGTCAGCATGCCGGGATGCAGGGTGGCCGCGCTCAGAAGCTGCGCGAAGGAGCCGGTGATGTATGGCCGGATCGCATCATCAACATAAACCGACACCAAGGCGCGTTCGACCTGCCGCCCGGCACGAATGCTGAAATGGTCGGCCCAAAACCGCACAAGGCGTTCACGGTAAGGTGTTTCCGACGATACCGCCCGTGCGATGTCCGTCCGTGCGGCGGCAAAAAACAGGGCGCCCAATTCGGATCTGATGTCGGCATAGACCTTGGCGGCGCCGGGAACCTTGTCGCCCTGATTGCGGCGCGCCGCATTGAAGGCCGTAAGGCGTTCGCGCACCCGGGTATTGGGAATGCCCGGGAACCGCGTGATAATGTCGTCAGGCCCGCTTAACTGATCAGCGGGTGCCATGTCTGGCAACTGACCCGCAAAAGGGCCGTATCCAAATCGCATGGCAGCAAGGGCTTTGGGGGGGATCATCGCAACCTCATTCCGCTATGTGCTTGGTATAGCATGGCCGACGGTGGTTTGCAGGGGCTGCACAAGGCCTTGGGCGATTTCCCGCGCGCCTCACTCGATACGAAAGGTCTTGTCGCGCGCGGTTGCCCCGCGTGTCAACGTCAGACGCGACGGCGCGATCCCCAAGGCCTTGGCCAACAGCTTGATCACGGCTTTTGTGGCCTTGCCGTCTTCGGGCACGGTTGTCACAGTGACGCGGATCGTTGCACCATCCAGCGTGACGCCATTGCGGGATGCGCGCGGTGTGACGCGGACGACGATGTCGGTGCCGGATATGGCGCGCGCAGAGAGGTCGGGCAGTGTCATTGCGGGCGCCCTCCTGTGGAACTCTGCGCGGTGGTGGTGTGCTGTGGTGGTGTGCTTGGGATCAGCGATGGCGCAGGCTTGGGCGCAAGACAAGAGGGATGGCAATGGCCACAGGGTTTTTCACGGATGAGCGGTGTTTTTGGCATGGCGGCGGGAACTATGCGTTCACGCTGCCGGTGGGGGGCCTGGTGCAGCCCGGTGGCGGGTTGCCCGAAAGCCCCGAGACCAAGCGCCGGCTTCGCAACCTGATCGAGGTGACGGGTCTTGCGGCCGAACTTGCGGTGCAATCCGCGCCGCTTGCGACCTGGCAAGACATGGCCAGGGTGCACCCCGACACATATCTGACGGCATTCCGCGATCTGTCCCAAAAGGGCGGCGGCGAGCTGGGCCTGCGCACACCCTTTGGTCCGGGTGGGTTTGACATCGCGGCCTTGTCGGCGGGTCTGGCCAAAGGCGCGTTGATGGCGGTTCTGGAAGGACGGCTGGACAATGCCTATGCGTTGTCGCGTCCGCCGGGTCATCACTGCCTACCGGATTTTCCCAACGGCTTTTGCCTTTTGAACAACATCGCCATTGCGATCGAAGCGGCGCGCGCGGCAGGCTTGGCGGGTCGGTTCGCGGTCGTGGACTGGGACGTGCATCACGGCAATGGAACCGAGGCGGTGTTCTATGGGCGTGACGATGTGCTGACCGTGTCTGTGCACCAGGAACGGAACTATCCACTGAATACCGGCGATTTTGCGGACCGGGGCGTGGGTGCCGGGATCGGGTACAACCTGAACATTCCGCTGCCTGCCGGGGCGGGTCATCGCGCGTACCTGGAGGTCATGGACCGCATGATCGTGCCCGCGCTGACAGCATTCCGGCCTGACGTGATTATCGTGGCCTGCGGATTTGATGCGTCGGCGGTCGATCCGCTGGGGCGGATGCTGTGCTCGGCCGCGACATTCGGGGCGATGACCGCCCGTATATGCGACACGGCGGCAGCGCTTTGTGGTGGCAGGCTGGTTGTGGTTCACGAGGGCGGTTATTCCGAGGTGCATGTGCCGTTTTGCGGCCATGCGGTGCTTGAGGCGATGTCGGGGTCGGGAATACATGCCGCCGATCCTCTGGCCGACACACTGGTCAAACGGCAACCTGGCCCTGCGTTTGACGGCTTTGTGTCGGGGCTGATTGATGATTGGGTGGCGGCGCTGGGCTAGGGGTCGGATTCTGGGCCCAAGGTGCGGCGCATGCCCTAAAGCAGCATCGCCGTCGCCGAGGTCCCCGCCGCCAGTACAAGAACCAAGGGAAAAGGCCAGTGCCGCACCAGCACCAGCCACCCCGCAACCAACGCGATCATGACCGCCAGCAGGTTCAGACTGTTCAGCTCCGGCGAAATCACCGAGATCGGCCCGAGATGGGCGAGGTTCACCGTGCCAAACACCGCATGGGCCGCAAACCACACTGACAGGTTGGCGATAATCCCCACCACCGCAGCGGTGATCGCGGCCAGCGCTCCGGCCAGGCGAGGGTTCGCGGTGATCCTGTCCAGCCACGGCGCGGCGGCAAAGATCCACAGAAAGCACGGGACGAAGGTCACCCACAGCGCGACCAGCGCCCCGGCCACACCAAGCCCGACCCCACCCACACCATAGGCTGCCAGATATGCCACGAACTCTGTCACAAGGATCAACGGCCCCGGCGTGGTTTCCGCCAGCCCCAGCCCGTCGATCATCTGCGGCAGCGTAAGCCAACCCAGATCGGTCACAACCGCTTGTGTCATCCAGGCCAGCACGGCGTAAGCGCCGCCAAACGTGACGACCGCCAAAAGGGAAAAGAAGACGCCGATATCCGCCAGGATACCGCCGTGCGCGATCAGGCCTGCCAGCGGCAGCAGCCATACCGCGGCCCAGATCGTCACCGTCCGCAATGTTTGCCCCGGTGTCGCTTGCTTGACGGATGGCACGGCGATCCCGACGCCGTGCGCGCGCAACAGACCCCATGCTCCTGCAATCATCACGATCAGCGGGAACGGCAGATCAAACAAGAACAGCCCCAGAAAGGCAAGTACGGCGATGGCCCAATGCCCTGATCCCTTCAGGGCACGTCGCGCCACCCGTAGCAAAGCCTCGATCACCACGACGACTACGACAGCCTTGACGCCGACAAACAGCGCCGCGACCAGCGGAAGGTCGCCCCAGGCCGCGTAGGCCATCGCCAAAGCCAGCACAACCGCCGCGCCCGGCACAACGAACAGCAACCCCGCAACCAGCCCACCTGCCGTTCCCCGCAGGCGCCAGCCAGCCCAAGTCGCAAGCTGCATCGCCTCTGGTCCCGGCAAGAGCATGCAAAACGAAAGCGCCGACAGGTACTCGCGGTCGCTGATCCAGCCTTTGTTGTCCACCAGCTCACGGTGCATCAAGGCGATCTGCGCGGCTGGCCCCCCAAAGGACAAGATCCCTATGCGGCCAAACACGCGCAGCAGTTCGGTCATCGGGACGGTCATGGCGTGTCCTCGGGGCAGATCGGTTATGTCCGGTTCAATCTGGACATCTACTATCCATCGCCTGCCACCGGGTACAGCGCGAACTGCACGGCATCACGTGGTGACGGCAAGTGTCGGGCGCGCGGCCCCCCTGCGGCTCGGGCAGAAGCGCGCAATCGGGGGCTAGGGGGGCGCGATGTCAGGATGCGGGGCGATCCAGGCCTTTGAAACGGGCAGGCTGGGGGTGCCTTGGGACAGCGCGGTGTGTTGGATGGCTCGACCCTTCGGACAGGACCTAACCCGAAGGCTTGGTCAGTTCGCGCAGCATCTTTGCCCGGATGGCGCGCGCGTAATCCAGATGGCCGCGGGCGGTTTCAACAAATCCGCCCTTGGTAATGACCTGATTTCGATAAAAATTTGTGATCGACAGGCCCATGCCTTCGATTGCAAGCCCATTGACCTCGGTGCCGGAGGCCTGTGCCGCCGACCGGGCCCGGCCGATGGTAAAGCCCACATTCTCGTTGCCGTCTCCGGACATGTCGATCACCCGGCGTCGGCAATCCGAGACCGGGGCAAACCCGGCCAGCGCAAAATCCAGCGCCGCCCCAACCGCCGTATCCGACACGGCAAAGGCGCGTGTCATGGCACGCGTCGCGGCTGCAAAGCGGTCGACTTGATCGGCAGACAGCATCCGTTGCCATGGCAGAACGACAGCCTGACTGCCCACCCCGGACCACTGCATCACCGATAGTGCGACCTGCCCCTGTACCAGAACATCGCGCACCGAGGGGTCAGCCAGCGCCAAAGCCAGCCCGTCAACCTGCAACCTGTACTCCGCAGGATCGACCGAACCTGAAACATCCATGGCCAGCATCAGCGCCACCTCGCAAGCGGTGACGGGCCGGGGCACCAAGGCAAGGGCAAGCAGCAGAACGCGGATCATACCGCGATGGTAGGTCGGCTGGTGCCTTCGGGCAAGCGCTGCCTTGCATGGAAAGCCGATCGGGGCGGCGTGGGCTATCCCGCCCGCAGCAGGCGAAAAACCGCCGATGCGCCCCAGCCCGCCACGACCGCGATCACCAGCGACAAGATGCCATAGGCCAACGGTTGTTCGATCGCCAGCCAGTACAAAAACCGTTCCAGC
>JAUSPL010000161.1 GCA_030656535.1 Gemmobacter sp. | reverse complement strand
ACCTTGCCGGCGTCGAATTCCACGAATTGGTCGCCGAAGAAGCGGAAGATGCCCGCCTCGGTCTCGACGCCGATGATCTGTTTCTGAAGGCTGGTGACATAGACGGTGCCAAAGCTGGCCATGTCGACCAGACGCAGGTCCAGGCCCACGTTGATGACGGCCACCCTGCGGCTGCCACCGACGCCCGCGACGTGAAGCCTTACCCCGCCCGACTGGATGTTGTAATTCAGTTCAGTCAGGGCGCCCAACACCAGAAAATGGGCTGGGGCAACATTAACTGGTCGTGCCGGACGCTTGATCAGTTTCTGATCGACCAGTTGTTGTTCGGCCAGCGCAACTCGGGGATCCAGGCGTTCGGCAAGATTGACCTGCCTGGTCCGAAATAGGGCGCTTATGACCATCTCGGACACACCCTGCGACAGCTCCGTGCTGTCGTTTATCAGGTCATAAGCCTTCTTTCCGGTCTTGTCCGCGATATGGCCGACAGCAACGGTCGGTCGGTGCGGCTTGGGCTTGGCGGCGAGTGCCGACAAGCAGACAGTGTATGGTGTCACATTATCAGTGACAGGTGGCCCGACAAGAGGCGCGATCTGTCGTTCAGGTTCGATGCCCTGCGTGCAGGCCGCAAGCATGAGCGCGGAAATTATCGACGCCGCCGCGTGTCTCCGCCGTTTGAATGATGAGTGTTCCATTTTTTTCCGCTTCCATTGCTTATCTCACGATAGAACGGGAAGCCGTCGGTCGCGCGGGGCCATCAAGATAAATCCGGTATCCTTCGGGATACCGGCGGTAGGCTCTCGCGCCGCCATATCGCCATTGGGGGAAGGAAGTAGGCCGGGGGAGGGTGCGGCTCAGGACACTGACCCCAAAGCGTTCCGCAAGACTAGGGCTCCCCGTCATCATTATCTTCCGGAAAACCGCTCCCTGATCGGCAGGGGGAAGTGTTACTTCAGCAGATTCAACCTCTGCTTCAAAGTCTGCTTTATTCCCGCGCAGCGGATGCTCTACGACTGATCTTGTGACACCTAGCGCGACTGTCCGGTCTAGGGAAGCTGCAGCGCAGCATCTGATGACAGCCGATCGGCAGGTAAGGGCCGAGGTTGTCAGTCTCGCTCAGTCGCACGCATCGCAAAGCACTGCCCCGTGTGGGGCGGGACCGCCGCAGTGCAGGCACTTTGGAGCATTCTGTCGTCTCTTGATCTCCTCTTGTCTGCGCTGCTCGTCAGCCCATTTTTTCGTTGCCTCGTTTAACATGTCGTCTCTCCTCCTTGCTGTGTCGCTAACATGTAGACGATGCAGTAGACGGCGGGGCTGGCGAAAGTTCGGCGTTTCATGGAGTGCCGGAAGCGGATGTGAGTGCCAGCTTTAGAAAGCTGCAGCTCATCGATGGCTGCCCGATGAACGGCAGTTTTGGGCCGTCAGTCTTGGGTCGCCAAGGCAACTGGCCACGCGACCGCGCCACACTGCCAGACACTGTGATCATGCCTTGTGTCGCCCGGCTGGGAAGCGCTCACCGGGTTAGCCGCCGGTGCGCTGGTTCATGCGGTCCGTGTCAGGTTCACAGGCCATGCAATTTCATAGCCAGCGATGCCTGCCGATTGCGCCTTTTCGCGAACATCTTGGGGTAGCCGCTCGGCCACAAGAACACCGTCCAGTCTCCCATGCGCAAACTCATCGCGCCGACCGAGAGCAACGAGATAACCCTCGACCTGCTGAACGGCAGACGGATGCGCCTCGGCGCGTTTCAGCTCGATGACCAGCCAATCACCAGTGACACGGTCCCGCGCCAGTATGTCTATCCGGCGTGATGTCAGGCCGCGATCCACCGGGAATTCATCCTGCAAGACATCGTATCGCGTCGCCCATGGGGTCCTTCGCCAGTTCGTGAGGATTTGGCGTTGGATGCCATACTCGGTCGTAAAGCCCTCACCCTGATGTGGCGTCCGGTTGAGCCCTAGAACCGAGTGATCGAAGGCAGCAAGCGCCTTGAGGGTCGGGATCACGTGGTCGCGCGCAACAACCAGATGGCCCGCGCCCTTGTTCCGCCCTTCGAACACAAACGGCAACTCTGCCGCATTGAACTGGGTCTGGTACTTGCCGTTGAAGACGCCGAACCCGAAATCGCCTGCGCCAGGGCGAAAGGTGTCAATCGCTAACGACCACTGCCCATCGGTGTTTGGCGAGAACGCCAGATAGACCACACCCCGGTCATTGGGCCATCGTGCGTTGCGCCGTGGATGATCCTCGCGGATCATACAGGACAGCCCGGCAGCGAAGGCCGTTTCGATCAGATGCTCGACTGCCGGGGTGAGCCTCCAGTTTCTTGCGACATAGGCTTCGCCAGCTTGACTGACCAGAAGGCCGTTCTGGACGTCCTCGACTATCACACCGTTGCTGAACGTTCGCTTTGCCATTGATCCAACCGTCCCAGTTAATGCCTGTTCGACATCGGTATCGGCAGATTGGGGCGGACAGATGCAGAAATCCCGGCGATTCTGCGTGGTCATCACCTTGCTGCGCCATTCCCAGATACTGACTCGCCAACGACAGGCGGCTTGCATCGAGGCGACGGATGTATCGTCACAAGTTTTGAGGCACTTTAGCTGGCAGCGTTTCTACGATGCTGGGATGGGCTGCGAGCTTGGGACATTCGTGTCTGCAGCCCTTCAGCTCTCAAATGGAACGCGGCCTATGCCACCACCACCACCCCACACCCCTATAAGGGGGTGGTGGTGGGTGCAGGTTGCAGGCAAGAGCGCCCGGTGGGTGTAAGGTGGTTGCAGGTGGGTGCAGGTGGTTGCATTCATGTTTTCACGTCGGCAGGGTTGTTCGGGCCTGCGACAACGCAAGGCACCGACTTGCGGTTAGCTCCGACAGGCAGCACTTCTTTTGCAAGCGCTCCGTTTTCGATCCACTTGCGCAGCATCGCGTTAATTCGGGCCTTGTCAGCCTTCTTGTTCGGATCAAGCCCCAGCACCTCGGCCACCACCAACCCCGCCCAATCTTTCGCCTGTGCGTTCTCGCGTGCGGGCCTGTCATCGGCGGCATGGGCGGCAATGGCGGCCCGGACGCGACAGGCGTCGTTGACAGTGACGCCTGAAAAAGCTTCCGGCCATCTCCAAGGTTTCACGGTCGGATAGAAGGCGCCGTTGCCGATTCCGATGCCGACCTTCTCGAACCACTGGTTCCGGGCGGACGAGGGGGGC
The DNA here is from genome assembly GCA_030656535.1 of Gemmobacter sp. Classification (GTDB taxonomy): domain Bacteria; phylum Pseudomonadota; class Alphaproteobacteria; order Rhodobacterales; family Rhodobacteraceae; genus JAUSPL01. Next base: position 406 of record JAUSPL010000161.1, on the reverse strand, counting down.
GCCAGATTGCTTTCCGCCTCGGCAACGCGGAAGTAGTGGCGGAAGTCGTCCACCCCGGCCTGCGCGCCTTCGCCTTCGGTCATCGGCACCAGCAGCCGGTTGAAGCGCGCGATCCCGCGCAGCGCCGATCCGCCGCGGCCATCGTCAAGGGTCGGCTGCACCCCGGCGCTGGGCTTGCGGGTGTGATGCACAAGGCCCAGCGACACCCCGGTATCTGCCGCCAATCGCCGGATACGGGCGCCCAGTGCGCGGAATGCTTTATTCGTCTCAGGGCTTTGCGACAGGTCTTGCAGCGGGTCGAATATCGCCAGCTTGATGCCTTCACGCTGGAACAGATCGGCCAGAAAGGCGAAGGCCGGTTCGTTGACCACTGCCTTTTCACCCCGGATCAGTACGAGGTGCCTAT
>JAUSPL010000363.1 GCA_030656535.1 Gemmobacter sp. | reverse complement strand
GCTGGACACCTACAAGGAAGAAGCGCTGTTTGAACGGGCCGCAGACATGGCCCCCTATTGGGAAGACGCGCTGCACAGCCTGAAAGGGCTGCCGCATGTGATCGACATCCGCAACATGGGCTTGATCGGGGCTGTCGAACTGGACCCGATCGCGGGCGAACCAACCAAGCGCGCCTTCAGTGCCTTCTTGCAGGCCTATGAGGCCGGGATCTTGATCCGCACCACGGGCGATATCATTGCGATGTCGCCGCCCCTGATCATCGAAAAGCCGCAGATCGACGAATTGATCGGCAAACTTGGAACGGTTCTGAAGTCCTTGGCCTGACGCAGGGCATCCCTGTGCGTGGAACAGCGCGGCTGCGTGTCGCGTGATCTGCGCCGCGCTACATGGGCCTGCCCTGTCCGGGGCGGGCCTATGGTCTGTTGTGGGCTGACAGGCTTCGGTCTTGTGGTGGCGCGGCTGGTCAGGCGCCTTCGAGGGTGCGATAGTCGTGCCGCATGGCAACGCGATCCCGCGCTGGCCGAGGGGTAACAGGGGCAATCCATGCGCATTCTGATTGTCGAGGACGATCCGGGGCTGGGGTCCGCCGTGCGCGACAAGATCGCGGTCGAAGGCCATACGCCTGACTGGATGCGAACCCTTGCCGACGCGCAAGATGCGGTGCGGACCGTGGGCTATGACCTTGTCTTGCTGGACATGATGCTGCCAGACGGGCGCGGGATCGACTTCTTGACGACCCTGAGGGGGCGGGGGGCCACGACACCCGTCATCATCATGACCGCGCGCGACCAGTTGACCGACCGTATCGCCGGGTTGAACGCGGGTGCGGATGACTACTTGGTCAAGCCTTTTGATCTGGCCGAACTGTCTGCCCGGATTGGTGCCGTTGCGCGGCGCTACGCGGGCAAGCCGGGACCGCGTGTTGTCTTGGGTGATCTGGTGGTCGATCTTGCCGCCAAGCGGGTCAAGGGCCCACTTGGCGATATTGTGCTGACCCAGCGGGAATGGATCCTTCTCGAGGTCTTCTTGCAGCGTCCGGGTCAGATGATCGCCAAAACGGTGCTGGAGGAACGGTTGTATTCGTTCGACGCCACTGTCGAAAGCAATACCATCGAGGTCTATATCAGCCGCCTGCGCAAGAAACTGGGGGCGGCTGTCATCGAAACCCAGCGCGGGCTGGGCTATCGGCTGATCGGCGGATGACACAAGCGCCCAGCCTTCGAAGGCAGTTGGCGCTGACCCTGTCATTGGCGGTCATTGCGGTCTGGCTTTTGGTCATCGGCATCACGGCCTTTGCGGTTCGAGAGGAAATGGACGAGGTGTTCGATTCCGCTCAACGTGCCCTGGCGGGGCGGATTTTGTCGCTGTCGATGGCGGAATTGTCGGGCGGACTTGTCGCGGTTCCGGTCGCGCCGCATCGGACCTATCTGAACTATGTCGTGCGCGGGGCGGATGGCCGCATCATGCTGCAATCGCAGGACGGGGTGGAGGCTCTGTTCCCCGGCGGCCCGATAGACGGGTTTCGCGACACCGATGATCAAAGAATTTTTTCCCTGACAGCCCAGGGCATTACCGTCGAGATCGCCGAGCCGCTGGCCGAGCGCGGTGAAGCCGTGCGTCAGACGATAGCGGCGCTAATGTTTCCGGTCTTTTTGCTTGTACCGCTAAGCGTCGCTGCCGTCGTCATCACTGTCCGACGCGCCCTGCGTCCGGTGGACCGCCTGCGTTCCGAAGTCGAGGCGCGGGATGGCGCTGATCTGAGGCCAGTGACGGTGCAGGGGTTGCCGCAGGAACTGGCCGTGATCGCGACCGAGGTGAATGCAATGCTGGGCCGCCTGACCCGGACGCTTGAGGCCGAGCGCGCCTTTACCTCGAACTCGGCGCATGAATTGCGGACACCGATCGCCGCAAGTCTGGCGCAGACACAGCTCTTGATTCTGGAAGCACCGCCCGGGCCACTGTCCGACCGCGCACAAATCATCGAAGGCGAATTGCGCCGATTGGCCCGGCTGGCGGAAAAGCTGCTGCAACTGGCGCGGGCCGAAGGCGGCGGGTCCCTGCAGGTTCAGAACATGACGCCGTTTGTGCAAGCGGTGGTTGATGACTTTTGGCGCGGGAGTCTGGCGGACAGGCTGCAATTGACGGTGCCGCCGGATCCGGTGGTCGCGCTGATCGACCCGGATGCTTTGGCGATCTTGATGCGCAATCTGATCGAGAATGCCGACCGCCACGGGGCGCCGGGCGGAAAAATCATGGTGGCGTTGCACGAAGGCGGCAGGTTGACCGTGGTCAATGAAGGGCCGGTGGTCGCGCCCGCTGCCTTGGCGCGCCTGACCCGCCGGTTTCAGCGCGGCACCGCCTCGGTGTCGGGCGCCGGGCTGGGTTTGTCGATCGCCAGCACGATCGCTCAGGCTGGCGGCGGAGCGCTTGAGCTGTTTTCGCCGGCGCGAGGGCGCAATCAAGGATTCGAGGTCGAGTTCCGGCCTGCGACGCGCTGACGCAGGCGATCCGAATTCAGCTTCGTGTCAGGTTCATGTGCGAACGCAATCCATTGCAGCACTGCGCGGGGATTTCGCATGTCACAGGAAACCGGGAAGAAAATTGGCTTTTGGCGTCCTGAACTGTCCGGGCTCACGCTGAACCTGATTGTCGCAACGGCACTGATGGCGGGCTACAATCAGACCTTCTGGGTTCGTGCCTACGGGATCTTTGGGGGTGATCTGCGTCAGACGCTGGCATTTGGTGGGGCGGCATGGGCGCTGACGATGGTGCTTATTTCGGCGCTGGGATTTCGCTGGCTGCAAAAGGGCGTTCTGGTCTTTCTGATTCTGGTGGCAGCCGCGTCTTCGTTCTATCTGGAAACGATGGGGGTTCTGGTGAATCGAGAGATGATCCAGAACATGATGACCACAACGGTCGCTGAATCGCGCCACCTGATCAACGCGGCCTATCTGGGGCACATGCTGATCTGGGGTATTCTGCCGTCCGCGCTGGTCTTGTTGGTGCGGGTACGGCGCACCTCCATGGTGCGTGCTGTGGTGGCGTGGCCTGTGACGGTGGCCGCCAGTTTCGCGCTTATGGTGGGACTGCTGTACACCGATTATCGCGCCTTTGCGTCCGTGATGCGCGAGCACCATGAACTCTTGGGCAGCTATCAGCCCGGAGCGCCGATCAATGGCGCAGTGAAATATGCCAGGATGATGATCGGAACCCGCGATATCGTCGCACAGCCCCTGGGCCGCGATGCGACCAAGGGGGCCCTGCTGGCTGAGGCGAAAAAGCCTGTGCTGACGGTGATCTTTGTCGGCGAAACCGCGCGGGCGCAGGACTTTGGCTTGAACGGCTACGTCCGTGACACGACGCCCGAACTGCGGACACGGGGGGTCATCAACTTTCCCGACGTGACAGCCTGCGGTACCTCGACCGCCGTGTCGGTGCCGTGCATGTTTTCCGTGTTTCCCGCCGCAAGCTATAGTCATGAGCGGCATCTGGGGTCGGAAAACCTGCTGGACGTGTTGACCCATGCCGGGGTGACCACCGATTGGTGGGACAACAACACCGGGCATCAGGGCGTTGCCATGCGCACCCCGAACAAGATGATGACTGCCGACATTGACCCGGCGGCCTGTTCCGAGGGCGAGTGTACCGATGCCGTGTTCCTTGCGCCCTTGCGCGCGGCCTTGGCATCGATGACGACCGATACGGTGCTGGTGCTGCATTCGATCGGCAGCCACGGTCCGGCCTACCACCTGCGCTATCCACCCGAGTTTGCGCGGTTCAGCCCTGCCTGTCAGTCGACCGATTTCGCAAAGTGCAGCCCCGCGGAAATCGTGAATGCCTATGACAATACGATCGTGTTCACTGACCACATCCTGTCGACCATCATCGATATGCTGGCGGCGCAAGACCAGGTAATCCCGTCAATGATCTATCTGTCCGACCACGGTGAATCGCTGGGTGAAAACGGGCTTTATCTGCACGCGGCCCCCGGCTTCATCGCGCCAGACGTGCAAACCAAGGTGCCGATGGTGATGTGGGTGTCAGACGCGTTCCAAAGGACGATGCAACTGGATGCAGCTTGCCTCGGTGCCAAGGCCGAACGCCCGACCAGCCATGACGTGCTGTTTCATACCGTGCTGGGCTTGATGGATGTCAGCACAGAGGTCCATGACGACGCCTTGGACCTTGTGGCAGGGTGTCGGATAAGCGGGCAGGCGGAACTGGTGCAGCCCGCCCATCGGGGCTGATCCGATCACACGCCTGCAAATGGTCGGGTTCCCATTGAGGGCCTGACCGACGAACCTGCCGATGCTCGGGGCGCATTTGCCCGGCGAGCAGGGCGAGGCCCGCAAACGCGCCATCCACACTGGCTGCGCCGGAATGGTTGAATTTGGCGACCGGACACTATATCGCGGTCCCATCAACCCAAAGCAAAGCACCATGGATACAAACATCGTTCCTCCGGCTTTCCAGGACATCCTTGGACGCATGATCGACTTTATCGGCATGGGGGGCGCGGCAATGTGGGCGATTGCTGCGTTGTCGGTCCTGACGGTCGCGCTGATCTTGTGGAAGGTCGTGCGCCTGATGTCATTCGGCGCGTGGACGGGTGGGGCGCGCACGTCTGCCGCGGTGCAATTGTGGTCCGAGGGCAAAACCGCCGAGGCCATGGGTGTGTTGGCCGGGCGTGGGTCGATCCGGGCGCGGCTTGCACATGCGGCGATGAGGGCTGCGCTTGATCCCGCGCTGGACCGGGACGCCGCAGAGGCCGAAACTGCCCGCGTCGCGCGGGCGTTGCTGGCCAAGGCGCGCAGGGGGCTGCGCGG
>JAUSPL010000360.1 GCA_030656535.1 Gemmobacter sp. | reverse complement strand
CACGATCGAGGATGGCGAACTGATCTGCACATTCAAACGCGCGACCCTTGCCACCGACCGCCCCGCTGCGGATTACGAACTCGACACCGGGCCATCCGTGGCGTTGTTGCCGCGCAATTAGCCTTGGTTTGCCTTGTGGACCTGGGTGTCTGCGGGTCCGGGGCATGTGCCCGGTCCCGCAAATGTGTCTGGCAGGCAGCGCTGATCACTGCAGATCTGCGAACGCCCGTTGCAAACGTTCAACCGCGTCGATGATCAGCGCCCTTGGGGTCGCCAGGTTGAACCGCATGAAATTTTCGCCTCCGGCACCGAAGGTTGCGCCATGGTTGGCGGCGATCCCGGCGGTTTGCTCGACGCGCGCGATGAACTCGGCGGGGGCCATGCCTGTCCCGGAGAAGTCGACCCACGCCAGATAAGTCGCCTCCAACCGCATTGATGCGAGCCCGGGTATGGCCGCGATCCCGTCGTCAAAGATTTTCCGGTTGCCGTCCAGATAGACCATCAACTCGTCCAGCCAGGCGGCGCCTTCGGGTGAATAGGCGGCAGTCGCCATGATCAGCCCGAACGAGTTCCCAGAGATGCCGAGCGCCGCCATCACCCCGAGAAACCTTTTGCGCAGGGCAATATCCGGGATGATGACGTTGCCCGTATGACTGCCCGCGATGTTGAAGGTCTTTGTCGTGGCGGTCATCATGACCAGCCGGTCAAGAATGTCGGGGGCCGCGTTTGGCATCACGATGTGCTTGTGGCCGGGAAACACCAGGTCCTGGTGAATCTCATCCGACACCAGGATCAGGTCATGCTTTTTGGCGAAGTCTGCAATGCCGCGCAATTCGTCCTGGGTCCAGACTCGTCCGCCCGGATTGTGGGGCGAGCAGAGAATAAGCATCCGGGTTCCGGGGTCGATTGCCCGATCCCAGGCGTCAAAGTCGATCTCCAGCCGTCCCGCGTTGTTGACCAGCGGCAATTCCACCAGTCGCCGCCCCGCTGTTTTGATGACCCGGCCAAACGCATGATAGACGGGTGCCATCACGGCCACGCCGTCACCCGGCTGCGTATAGGCCTGCACACACAGCCCGGTGCCATTCACCAGACCATGCGTGGTCAGGATCATGTCCCGCTCGATTTTCCAGTTGTGGCGGGTGTCCATCCACCACTGGATCGCCGCAAGATAGTCCCCATCGTTGCCGAAGTAGCCATAAATGCCATGTGCGGCCATGTCTTCGACCGCCTTTTGCACGCAGGCTGGCGGGCGAAAGTCCATATCCGCGACCCACATCGCGATTCCGGTATCGCCCGGAACCTGATACAGCTTTTCCATCATGTCCCATTTTGCAGAATGGGTGCCGCGGCGGTCGATGATATCGTCAAAACTCATGGAGCATCCTTTGGTGCCGGCGCTGTGCCGTTGTTGGAGGTTTGTTCCGAATACCAAAGGATTGCCGGGACTTCATCCTGAATATGGCCCATAAATCGCTATGATGTTCTGGTTTGGTGGCGGTATTCTAAGCAGTTTTCTTGGTGGACAGGTCGATGGCGAAACCATAGACCCATTGCGCCCTTGCGTCGCATGTCCTAAATCCGCGGCATGCTGCGCCCGATCCTGATCCATCCCGACCCGAGGCTCAAGAAGCCGTGTGCCCCCGTGACCGAAATCACCGGGGAAATCGGCCAATTGGCCGAAGACATGCTGGCGACCATGTATGATGCGCCGGGTGTTGGGCTTGCGGCCCCGCAGGTCGGCATATTGAAGCGGGTGCTTGTCATGGATTGTGTCAAGGATCCTGAAGCCTCGGCCCGCCCGATGGTGCTGATCAACCCTCAGGTCACGTGGGCCTCGGACGAGAGCAGTTCCTATGAAGAGGGCTGTTTGTCGATCCCCGACCACTACGCCGAGGTCACGCGCCCCGCGCAGGTCCGTGTGCGTTGGACAGGGCTGGACGGCCGCGAAACCGAGGAACAATTCGAAGGTCTTTGGGCCACGTGTGTACAGCATGAAATCGACCATCTGGAGGGTAAGTTGTTCATCGATTACCTCGGCCCGATCAAGCGTCAGATGATCACGCGCAAGATGGAAAAGCTGAAGCGCGACAGGGCGCGCGGCTGATGGCAATCTTACCCATCGTTCTATTCCCTGACCGTCGCTTGCGGCTTCCTGCCTTGCCTGTGCCGCAGGTAACCCAAGGGCTGCACGATCTGGCCGCCGACATGCTGGACACGATGTATGCTGCGCCCGGCCGGGGTCTTGCCGGACCTCAGGTTGGCGTCTTGTTGCGCATATTCGTGATGGATGTGACCTGGCGGGACGGGACCCCGTCGCCCTGCGTCTGCCTGAACCCCGAGATCATTGATGCATCGGACGATTTGGCGACCGGTCAAGAAGGGTGCCTGTCCATCCCGGGTGTCGGCGCGGTGGTCACACGCCCTGCGGAGATCACCCTGCGGTGGACGGACCTGTCGGGGCAACAAATGCAGGAACGCCTGACCGGGTTTGCCGCGATCTGCGCCCAACATGAACTGGACCACCTGAATGGTCGCCTCTGCATCGACCTGATGGACGAGGCGTCGCGCATGGCCGACTCGCCTGCGCTCTCCGCGATGGGTGCCGCATGATCCGCCCGTTTGTCCCTTTCCCCGACAAGCGCCTGCGCATCGCGGCAGAGCCGGTGCTT
>JAUSPL010000350.1 GCA_030656535.1 Gemmobacter sp. | reverse complement strand
GCTGGACGGCCGAGGAAAACGGGACATGGACCGGGATGGCAACGCCCGAAGCTGTGCTGTGGCTTGACCGCTTCACTGACGGAGCCGAAGCGCGGGTTGATTTCGTGCTGGACGGGGCGGGTTCCAAGGACTTTGAGGTTGCCCTGCAAAGCGCCTATTCTCTGCCGGGCAACCTTAGCGGAAACACCTCTTATGTGCTGCGGTTCACGGGTCAGGAAGACGGGACCTACACGGCCCTCAGCTCTTTGCGAGCCAAGGAAAAGGACGGTCTTGCGGCAACCGGACTGCCCGCCATACCTGACCGGTTCTCGCTGGTCTTGACCAGTCAGGGCGTGCGCGTCGAAGGCCAGGGCATGCCAGAGGGCGTTCTGCCGTTTGCGGAAATTCAGGATGGCGCCGGATTTCGGATGGCCATCCATGCCAGAAAGTCACTCGCAGGCGATGCGGCCCTGGTCGTGCGCGGTGTGCGGGTCGCATTGCGTCCGGGCGCGCGCAGCGCCCCCGGCACACCGGCAGCCGGCGTCGCACCCTTGCCCATGAACGTGTTCTTTGATGGCAAGGTCGACCAGAATTGGGAAAGCAGGTCGGTGGGCAAAGCCACATTTGACCAACTGGCGATCCAGCACGCAGACGGGCTGACGATGAAGCGGCGCGATCCGGTGCCTGACTGGAGCCGCATCGCGCTGGTCGGGTCAGACCTGGTGGCGAACCTGGACTACCGCGTCGACACGACCCCCTATGAAATCATCGTAAAGCTGGACCCGGCGCCGGGTCTGGGTACGCGCATTTTCCTGCACCGCAGCGCCGCGAGTTTCGAAGATGCTGCCGAATCCGTTGTGACCCTGCGCGAACTGACCACCGGCCCCGAAGCTGGCGGGCTAGAGGTGTTGTTGCACACGGGGCATTTCAGCTATGACCGTTGGCGCCGGGTTTTGCCCCCCGACCAATGGCGCACCGGGTGGGATGGCACTGTGCGTTTGCGCCTGGGGCCAAAATGGATCGCCCTTGGCCTTGGTGACAACTGGGTGATGCGCGGACCGCGCACCGCCATGGAAATGATGATGGCCGTGACGCCCGGCGGGGCGGGAAATACCGATGGCGGCAATGTCACGCTGCATTCGATCACCGGGGGGTGGGTCACGCCGGATGGGATGACCGGCACCGACCGCATGTACCTGACCGAAACAAAGGATTTCGATCCAGACGCATTTCTGGGCCTGCTCGCAACTGAATCTGGGGATATCGATCAATGAAGACCCTTTCGCATATGCGCCTCACACTGATCTGCCTTGCCTTGGGGTCTGTTGTTTCTGGCCCCGTTCACGCGCAAGCCCGTGCCATCCCCGACCTATGGTCGATCCCCAATGCGCCCGCACAGCCACTCCAGGGCGACACACCGCAGCTGGACTTGTTGCCAATCGACAAGACACGGATGGAAATGGATATCGCGCTGCGCACCTTTGGCGCGGCGGGTCATTTGAAGCCCCTGATCCCCGAGCTTGATGCCTATTCCGACGATACGCTGCGCGGGCTTTCTGCACGTGTCGGCGAAGGGGGCGATCCCTGCACGCAAGCGGTGCGATCTGCGCTGTATCTTGACGCCCATCTGGAAGAGGCCGACTGGACCCAGCGCTGGGAAGGCTATGAGCGCAAGGGCGACATCTTTGCAAAAGTCGGCACAGACATCATCATTCCGGATACTGCCGACCGTTTGGCATTGGTCATCCCCCAGTTCAAATACGTCTCCGCCGGCCTGAAGGCATACACGGCTTATGAAACAGCGCAGTCGCATTACGCCCAGACCGCTGCCGTTCGCAACGGCATCGCGATCAACGAAATCGTTGAGCAAAGCCTGAACAGCAACTGGTCCGAGGCTGACATCCAAAAGAAGCGGGCCGCGTTGCTGAATGAGGCCCAAAGCGCCAGTGAACGGATGCTGGAAGCGCAGTTGACCATCGAAAAGTCCATGAAAGAGGTGGACAATCGCTATGACGCGACCCTCAAGGCGGCCTTCGAAGAGGCAAAGCGCGGGTACGAACGCTTGTATGACCCGGTCCCGGATTCCGTTCTGTGGGACAGGATCGCGCTTACAATGCCAAACCTGATCGTCGCCTACGATCAGGCAAAATATGCGGCTGCTGCCCAGAGGGTGAAGGACCACCAAAAGGCGATGGATGATGCCTATGACCTGATGAACGAAACCCAGTTCGCCACCGACAAGGCCCTGACGCAGTTTGACGCACTTGCGCGCTATGCGGCCCCTTTGGCGCGCGGCGATTGCAGCACAATCAAGCGTGACGGGCCTGTGCCCGCGGCAAAATCCAAGGCCGACCCGGTGGGCCAAACACTTCGTCTTCCCAACGACAAGCTTATGATATTTCTGGAAAGTATCGGCATTTCCCCCTCGCAGGATCTGATGAATTGCGTCTGCCGCAGCGCGGGATACGGCAGTTCTGGCACCTCGCAATACTACCACCCCGACACGATCGGAACTTATGACAAACGATACTCCTGCCAGCATCCCGGCCCGCCCTGCATCGTGTCGGGCTTTGGCTGTAGCCGCCACCCGCTGCCCTCAGATCCAAAGATCTGGGTCAACTGCGGCAAAAGCACTGGCGAAGACATTCCCGCTGCAATTGCCGATGCCGTAAAGCTGCGACAACAAAAGAAATAGGCTTGGGGACGCCTTCGCGCGACATGCGCCTGACTGTGGCCTCCGCCCGGAAATGACCGACCAAGAAGCCGTCGATCACATGCGTATCCGTCTTACCGCCGTGCCACAGATGGCCCCGTGCCGACAAAAGACCAAGGAGTAACACCGATGTTCCGCGCCCTGATGCCGCTCGTGTTTGGATTGTGCTTTGCCTTGGTGCCACTTTCTGGTGCCTTGGCACAAATCATGATCACACAAACACCGGCCCCCGCCGACTGGGGCCAGGCCACATTGTCGGGCATTGGTATTGCGACCCATCCGGGCTGGATCGAGGTGGAGCGACGCGACGACCCCGTCACGTTCTTTCGCGGGGATCTGGCCAAGAGGACTGGCCCCGGAGTCACGCTGATGCTGGACAGCGATCCGACGCAAATGCTGAAGGATGGTGACTTCGAGGATCTGGGCGAGGTCGTCTTCGACAATGGCGCCTTGTTTCGCCGCTATCGCGTGGGTGTCAGTCCGGAATCCGGCGTTGCCATTGCGGGGGAATTCCTGGTGTCGTCAGTGCCTGTGGTGAATGGCGAATTCCTGATGGCCGGGGCGCTTGGATATAACGTCAAGATTGACGCATACCGCGCCATCTTTGACACGATATTTGCCAGCCTTGGGGTGCCGGCCCCTGGCGAGGCCTTGGTCCAGACCGCCCTGAATGGCGCCTTTGACTATGTGTTGCCCGATGGATGGGAAACCGGAAGCTATGATCAGGACGAGGTTCTGATCCTGGACCAGGACGGCGGCCAAGGCAAAGTCAGCCTGATGCGACACGCCCTTGCAGGCGCGGGCAGTCACCGCAGCGGATGGTACATTCCTTCGGAAACGCCAGCGGTGCCAGTGATGTTCCTGGGCCACCCTGCGCTGTCGTATGAATGGCATGGTGCGTCAAAATACTACAGCGACGGCAAGGACAGCGACGAGATAACCCGGCTTTTCGTCTTTGAATCCTGTCTTGCGAATGGCGATACCGGCTCTGTCGAGGTGACAGGAATGCCGGATTTCCACACCAGTGCAGCAGTGATGCGATTGCTTGACCACCTTGCCTTTGCACCGAATGGGACCTTGGGGGCAGCCTGCCGGGCGGTAGACCTGCCCGAGGGTGCCCCTGTGGGCGCACCGATCAAGGGCCGCCCCGAGGCAAGCAACTTTACCCTCTGGATCCCATCTTACACCCGAGGCGACGGCTGGCGGACTGAAACCCACGGCGACGTCAGCTTTGCCCTGCCCATCAGCTGGACAGGCAGTGCCGGGGTTTGGATGTCGTCGCGCGGCGAATATCAACTTGGCCTTTTCCAGACACAGGACGCCCCGGTCCCAATGGCCAAACGGGCTGAATTGCGCCTGCCGGATGGGACCAGGTTTTTCCGGTTCACCATCCCCGACGGCACACGGGCCATATCGGCCACGCCGATCGGCCCCCAAGGTCACCTGGTCATCGATGTGACGGGCACCCAGATGGATGGGGTGGGCATCGTCGATATTCTGGGCACACTGAACCTGCCAACCCTCACACCGTCTCCTGCACAAACCGGGC
>JAUSPL010000346.1 GCA_030656535.1 Gemmobacter sp. | reverse complement strand
CCTGGACTTGCCGAGCATCTTGCAGCCAGCCATGCCCCCGACGAACCCGGTACATGTAATGGCGATGCCCTGCGCGAGACACTGATGATTGCGATCCACTGATGTGTCCGTCAGGTCGCCCACGAGTTTTGCGTCATCAGGCGTTCCAACAGACCCCCACAGCCACTGCGTTGGGCAGGATGATCATCATCGTCTCGAAGGTCAGTGCGATCAAAAGACCGGCAAGGTATCGGGCAATGCCCCTATGTCACCAACCGTGCGAACATACAGGCCAAGAGCCACAGGGACCAGCGTCAAGACCACGGTCGTCACAAGCGGTGACGGGTTGCTGTGGTCAAGAGCGGAAACAGACAGGCGATCGCCAAGCCGCCAGCCACAAGTACACATGTCGACCGGGTTTCGGCCCGCAGAGCAAGCTCGGGCTGCTGGGCCATGAAGACCAGAATGGCCCGCGCATTGACGAACCAGATCATCACCGATTTCGACCCGAAACCCATGACAAAACCGAGGTCCAGAAAGCCCGCATAGTGCCCTGCTTTGAGAAGGACCCCGGCAATGATTGAAAAAGCGATCGCCTCGAGACAAGGGCCAGGGCCACGACGGGGCCTGACAAAAGGTCGCCCCGAATGCTGCCCAGCCACTGGCAGCGGCAAGTGCCGATGGAGGTCACGACAATCCGTTCCTGACCAGGCGCGCGCAAGGCGTCACTCCGATAGCTGGTCTGCGTCCGTTGAGCGGTGGTCCGGCGCATCGGCGCCCGAAAGAGCCGCCCCGGAATCGCACCCAAGTCCAAAATATTGCGGACCTCGTGTAAGGACGTCAGCGAAGTATCAGCCCAACGCCCGATCCGTCAGTCAGCAGCAAACGGCTCAGGGCAGCTTTGATGCGCCAAAGAGGCGGCCTCCTGACCCCGGCTTGCCGGAGATAAGGCGCCTGAAGCATCAGGCGCCTTTGTGGGCCAGGTCGGGATCTTGATCCTATTCGTCATCTTTGCTCAGCAGACCGAATTTGCGCAACTTCACATACAAGGATTGCCGGGATAGCCCCAACATTTCCGCTGCCGCCACCCGGTTGTTTCGCGTCAGGTCAATGGCCGTCTGGATGCACATCTTTTCCACAACGTCGGTTGTTTCGGCAACGATGTCCTTGAGCGCGGATGACCCAACAAGTTCCATAACACTGCGCATGCCATCATCACCTGCAGAAAACCCCGGCCTGCGCAGCATTTCGGACCGACTTGCGTCGCGAACGACCAAGCCAAATCCGGGCTTCGGGCGGTCATTCAGAAATGTTGCCGATATCTCGACGGCAATTTCACCTTTGAATTCATTTCGTATCCGCGTCGCATACATACGCAGCTGCCGGGCACGCCGCGCATTGTCCAACAGTATCCGAAGATCGACACCACCCCGCGACAGAAAATCCGCAAGTGATCGCCCGCGCACGTTTGCCAGATGCGTGCTGTCTGTCAACTTCAGAAACGCATCAATCCCCGATGATATGATGCCATCCTGATCCAGAAAAACCACGGCATCCACGCCTTCATGGAAAAGACGCTCCAGGTTCTCGCTAAGTTCGCTGTTGGGCGAATTGGCCAGTTCTGGCGCCTCGATACGGCACAGCATCAGCCGCTCACCGGCGGCGCGAAACAGCTTTGGGATCACCCGAACCTTGCGCTGCGACCTCCGCGCGACCAGTTCGACTGGACTGACCGCATCGGCAGAGGCTATGTTCGACAGGCTTTCCAGAAACTCGCCGCGTCGACGCCCCTCGAACTCTTGCGCAATGGCTGCTCCCAACAGGTCCTGACGTGATCCGCCCAGCATCACCGCAGCCGCCGCGTTAAGGTCCGCGATGCGACCGTTGTTCATGGACACCAGGACGACCGCGTCGCGCGTCGCCTCCATCAGAACACGATAGCGCGTGTCCATCTCACGCTGGGCTTCATAATCGCGTTCCAGCGCAAATTGGGCCATGACCAGTTGCTGTTGCATTTCGGCCACGGGCCGCATGTCGCGCCCCAGCATCAGAATGGACTTGTCCTTTCCGATATTGTGCATCGAATATCGGACCGGAAACTCCCACATCGATTGGTCGCGATGGTTGAGTTCGACGGCCAAGGAACGCGACCCGGGCCGACTGATCGCCTCCAGTCGCTTGCTCAGCTTTTCAAAGCTTTCATCGGTCACGATTTCCGACACCGGCCGCCCGACCCAGTCGTCCACCCGGCCAAACGCCGAATGCACCGGATTGACCATCGCCGCTGCGATTTTGCCGCCGGCGGATAGCAACAAAGAGATATCGGCAGCCGTCGACACGATCTCGGACAACAGCTCCGGATCGATCGGCGGCATCTTGATGCCCGTCAGGAAATGTATCGTATCAGTGTTCACTTGGGACCATCGCCATTTTTGCCGCTCACCCGTGCGTTCGGGACAACGGTTAGTTAAGCGCGCCTCAGCACGCAAAAGGCGTCGAACTTAAGGCCCATGACCTCCAGAGCAGCGCCGATATCATTAGAGGAAAAATCAGCTTCGGTGCATGAAGCAGGATCCTCCACTTTTGACATAACCGCCCCTCCGACGATGATAGGGATTGGCCTGCTCATCACGGTCTTCAAGAATTGTACTGTTTTCTTGACGGGATCGAGCTTTTCTTTGGTTGCCACAGATATCATCACGCCGTCGAATTGCCTTGCTGCCATCAGGCTGCGCAGCTCGTGGAGGCTCGGAGCAATTCTTAAGCAGACTGAAACCCCATAGCGGCGCATCTGCCCCGTAGCAACCAGTGGCCCCAAGGTGTGTTGCTCGCGATCCGGCACGATCAGCATCACCGTCCCGTGCCCCGTATCGCCGGCCTGATCCGCAACCCAAGCCGCCCCGATCTCGCGCAACAGGCTTTGCAACCTGCCGACGCCAATCGTGACATCTATCCATGACATTTCGTCGTCGTGCCAAGCCTCGCCCATCCGTCGCGCGGCCAGCGGGATATAGACATCCGCCAAGGCCGCCAGACTGACCCGTGCCCGTCTCACCTCGCCCAACAATTCGGTAAAGGCCGGTTTGGACCCTGACAGGGATGCGGCAATCAGCCCTGTCAAAAGCGACTCTCGCGGCTCCACCATGGATCTGGCGTTGCGGTGCGCCAACAACGATACCACCTGGGATGCAAAATAACTGACCCCAGACGTATCGCCGCTCAAGGTTCCAGACTGCTTGAGGGGCTGAAACTCCTTCATGGGACCGGCTCCGCAACGGGGCGCCCGCAAAACCGCATCCTGAATATGTCAGCACGATCGGGGTCATCCTTGCAGGTAATTCTCCAATAGGTCCACCATGTTGTCAAAGCAAATTGACATCTCTCATTGTAAGCAACTGGGCTCACATCTTCAAGGCCATGTTTCTAAACAGTAATAGGTTTATATTTTTGCAGCAGAAACTGTGTCCTCACGGGATCCAGCGCGGAATGTGTCAACCAAATATGTGTAAGTTTTAATTGACACATTTAGAATCGCGGGGCTAGGATTGCTCTCAGGATACGTCCCGTGAAAGCAACCCGATGCCAACGAATCACTCAAATCGCTCTGCTCGACAGCCGCTTTACACAGCCCAAGAACGTGCAAGGCGCGACGCCACCAAGTGGACGTTGGTCCAAGGCATCCTTGCACCGGTGCAGTTTGTGGCCTTCGGCATTTCGTTGATACTGGTCGTTCGCTTCATGATGACCGGCGACGGCTACGGTGCTGCGACAATCTCGATCATCGTGAAGACAGCGCTTCTCTATCTTATCATGGTGACTGGTGCGATCTGGGAAAAGGAAGTGTTCGGGCAGTACCTTCTGGCACCTGCATTCTACTGGGAGGATGTTTTCAGCTTTGCCGTGATCGCCCTGCATTCCGCCTATATTCTGGCACTTTTGGCAGACGCGATGTCCCCCATGGGCTTGATGGTCCTGGCCCTTTCGGCCTACCTTAGTTACGTCATCAACGCAGCGCAGTTCCTAAGAAAGCTGCGTCTCGCACGGCTGGATCAGGCGGTGCGCGCATGACCGCCCTGACACCCTCCCTCGGCTGTACCAATACTCCGGTTCTCAAGGAACGCGGCCAACGAGAGGTGTTTTGCGGACTGACGGGCATAATCTGGTTGCACCGCAAAATGCAGGACGCGTTCTTTCTTGTCGTTGGCAGTCGGACCTGTGCGCACCTTCTGCAGTCGGCCGCTGGGGTCATGATTTTTGCCGAACCCCGTTTTGGTACCGCAATTCTGGAAGAGAAGGATCTTGCCGGTCTGGTCGATGCGCAGGCCGAGCTTGACCGCGAGGTCGCAAGGCTTCTGTCACGTCGGCCTGACATCCGTCAGCTATTCCTGGTCGGTTCTTGCCCGTCGGAAGTCATCAAACTTGACCTCCACCGCGCAGCAGAACGGATGAGCGCCCAGCATGCGCCACACGTCCGCGTGCTGAATTATTCTGGCTCGGGAATCGAAACGACCTTTACCCAGGGCGAGGATGCCTGCCTGGCCGCGATGGTTCCTGCCCTTGCAGAAACCCCGGTGCGCGACCTGTTGATCGTTGGCGCGCTTCCGGACGTCGTAGAGGATCAGGCAATTGCGCTTCTTTCGGCCATGGGTATCAGTGGGGTGCAATGCCTGCCCGCCCGCCGCGCCGCCGATGCGCCCAAAGTCGGCCCAAACACCGTATTTGCGTTGGTGCAGCCCTTCCTAGGCGATACCCATGCCGCCCTTGTTCGCAGAGGCGCCCGCCATATTCCCGCGCCCTTCCCCTTTGGCGCAGAGGGAACAACCCTTTGGTTGCAAGCCATCGCAACCGAATTCGATATCCCGCAGCATGTGTTCGATGCAGTCACGTCTGCCCCACGTGCCCGCGCCGAAAAGTCCATAGCTGCGGCCGCACCGGCCCTGGCGGGCAAGTCGGTCTTTTTCTTCCCCGACAGCCAGCTTGAAATTCCGCTTGCCCGGTTCTTGACACGCGAATGCGGGATGTCGGCCATCGAGGTCGGCACCCCCTTCTTGCATCGTGATCTGCTGCTGCCCGAACTTGCGTTGCTGGCCGAAGGCCCGATCATCTCGGAAGGTCAGGATGTCGACAAGCAATTGACCCGGGCCCGCGCTGCCCGCGCTGATCTGACCGTTTGCGGCCTCGGCCTTGCGAACCCGTTGGAGGCCGAGGGCATGGCCACCAAGTGGGCGATCGAGTTGGTCTTCACCCCGGTGCACTTCTATGAACAAGCTGGCGATCTTGCCGCGCTTTTCGCCCGCCCCTTGCGTCGCCGCGCCCTTTTGGCCCCGCTCGCCCCTTCAATGGAGGCAGCGGTATGAAGCTGACTTTGTGGACATACGAAGGCCCGCCGCACGTCGGTGCGATGCGCGTCGCCACGGGCATGAAAGGGCTGCACTATGTTCTGCATGCCCCACAAGGCGATACCTATGCGGACCTTCTGTTTACCATGATCGAACGCCGCGACCATCGTCCGCCGGTCACCTACACGACATTTCAGGCCCGCGACCTTGGCGGTGACACGGCCACCTTGTTCAAGACCGCCTGCAAGGACGCCGTCGACCGGTTTGCACCCGAGGCACTGATTGTCGGCGCGTCTTGTACCGCAGAACTGATCCAGGACGACCCTGCCGGCCTTGCCGCAAGCATGGACCTTGGTATCCCAGTAATCCCGCTGGATCTGCCCAGCTATCAGCGCAAGGAAGGCTTCGGCACGGACGAGACGTTCTTGCAGATCGTGCGCCATCTGGCGAAGCCCACGGTCAGAACCGAGAAGATCACCGCCAACCTGATCGGCCCCACAGCATTAGGGTTTCGCCACCGCGACGACATAACCGAAGTTTCCCTTCTTTTGGCGGATATGGGTATCGGTGTGAATGTGATCGGGCCCATGGGCGCGCGACCGTCCGACATTTCCCGTTTGGGGGCCGCACATTTCAACGTGTTGATGTATCCCGAACACGCCGAAAGCTCCGCGCGCTGGCTAGAGACGAACTTCAAACAGCCCTACACCAAGATCGTCCCGATCGGAGTCGGGGCAACCCGAGACTTTCTGGCCGAAGTATCGGGCATTACCGGGCTGCCAGTGCAAGCAGACACCTCCCGCCTGCGTCTGCCGTGGTGGACCCGCAGCGTTGACAGCACGTATTTGACCGGCAAACGCGTATTCCTGTTCGGAGACGGAACGCATGTCGCCGCCGCCGCCCGCATTGCCCGCGACGAGATGGGCTTCGAGGTGGCTGGCCTTGGCTGTTTCAACCGCGAAATGGCCCGCCCCATCCGGCAGCTGGCAAAGGACTTCGGCGTAGAAGCCCTGATTACCGACGACTATCTGGAGGTTGAAGCTGCAATTGCCG
>JAUSPL010000341.1 GCA_030656535.1 Gemmobacter sp. | reverse complement strand
GTCGGGCGAACCATCTGGCGCCCCCTCTCGGCAGCATCCTTCGGATGCGCCTGCCGGGCAACGGATGGAGCGGATATCACCGCCGAAGCCGCGCAGAGACCAAGATGCACTGCGTCAAACTCCTCGGGCAGCGCCTGTCAGAGCGAGACTTCGACCGTCAGGTTGCAGAGTTCCAGATCAGGGTCGCCGTACTCAACGGCTTCACCGCGCTTGGCACGCCCATCACAGAGGTCGCAAGATAGGTCTGTCCGGGGAAAGGGGAAGTCCGCCCATCTCCCGATTTGTGCAACAGAGCCTCTATTCTTTCGAAAGGATCGCACCATCAAACCTTGGGATCAAACAGCTAACCTGTGCAGATTCCGCTGGGTCGATACATGAATTCACTGAAGATTTCGCCGAGTATCTGGAAAGTCCATAATGAACTCGACAAGCTCGACCATCGCCGGTTCCAAGAAGCGGCTGCCAGCTGCCTTCATTCCCCTAAAACGGCTCGCGCAGTCAGACTGACGTATCCCAGACCCGCGCACCGGGCATCGGTTGAGGCGCAAGTGTCGCGTGGTGTCACACGGTCCTTGAAACGGGCCCTTGAAACGGGCGCGGGCCTGACGGCCAGCGCCCGCGTTGGTTGCGTCAGTTCAAGGCCTTGTCGGTAATCACGCTTGTCCAGGCACCTACCGGCGGCTTGGAGATCACCGGGTCGGATCCACCGCCCAACAGCGTGGCTACGGTGCGTTCGGCGTCAGCCACCGACAGAGCGCCGTTCGAACCGGCGGTCAGCTTGGCCACTTCAGACATCATCCGCTTTTGGTGGCTTTCTGTCTGGGCGCCGGTTTCGTCGTTGTCCAGGACGATCATCGCAGCTTCGTCCGAGTTGGCTTCGGCGTATTTCCAGCCCTTCATCGAGGCGCGCACGAACTTGACCATCGTTTCTACAAACGCAGGGTCCTTCAGCTTGTCCTCAAGGACATAAAGCCCGTCTTCCAGCGTCGCGACGCCCTGGTCTTCGTACTTGAAGGTCACGAGGTCTTCGGCCTTGATGCCCGCGTCGATAACCTGCCAGTATTCGTTGTAGGTCATGGTTGAAATGCAGGCCGCCTGCTTTTGCAGCAAGGGGTCCACGTTGAAACCCTGTTTCAGAACCTCGACGCCGTCGGCCCCGCCGTTGGTGGGCACGCCCAGGGTCGCCATCCACGACAAGAAGGGGTATTCGTTGCCAAAGAACCAGACGCCCAGCGTTTTGCCCTTGAAGTCAGCAGGGGACGCAACGCCGGATTCCTTGAGGCATGTCAACATCATGCCCGACGACTTGAAAGGCTGGGCAATGTTGACGACCGGCGCGCCCTGTTCGCGTGCCGCCAGCGCCGAAGGCATCCAGTCGACCATCACATCCGCGCCGCCACCCATCAAGACCTGCACCGGCGCCACATCCGGGCCGCCCGGTTTGATCGTGACGTTCAGGCCTTCTTCTTCGTAAAAGCCCTTTTCCAGTGCGACGTAATATCCGCCGAATTGCGCCTGAGTGACCCATTTCAACTGCAGCGTCACGTCTTGGGCCTGTGCGGCCCCGGCGACCATGCCTGCCGCCATAAACCCGGTAAACAGTTTCTTCATTCTTCAGCCTCCGTGTTGGACCGCTTAGCGGCCTCTCTGTGAAGGGTGCCAAAACGTCACCCATTTTTCGATCAGCGCCATCAGGCCATAGAAGGCTGAACCCGCCAGCGCAGCAACTGCAATTTCAGACCATACCATGTCCAATCCCAGGCGCCCGACCTCGGTCGAAATGCGAAAGCCCATGCCTTGGGTCGGGCTGCCAAAGAACTCGGCGACGATAGCTCCGATCATGGCCAGTGTAGTCGCGATTTTCAGTCCGTTGAACACAAACGGCATGGCTGCTGGCAACCGCAGTTTTCGCAGGCTTTGCCAGTAGCTTGCGCTATAGGTTGCCATCAGATCGCGCTGCATCACGTCGGCGGCCTTCAGCCCCTCGACGGTGTTCACCAGCATTGGAAAGAACACCATCACGACCACGACTGCCGCCTTGGACTGCCAGTCGAACCCGAACCACATCACCAGAATTGGCGCGATGCCGACGACTGGCAAGGCGGCGACAAAGTTGCCAACCGGCAAAAGGCCCCGCTGCAAGAAAGATGACCGGTCGACAACGACCGCCGTCACAAACGCAGCGCCACAGCCGATGACATACCCCGAGAGCGCCCCTTTGACAAAGGTCTGTACAAAGTCACCCCACAGGACGCCCGTGCTGGCCACAAACCTTGCTGCGATCGCGCTTGGCTGTGGCAAGATCACGGGCGACACACCGGTTCCGGCGACCACCACCTGCCAAAGCCACAGCACGGTCGTGCCAAAGATCAAAGGTATCGCGACCCCCCGCAAACGCGCCAATGCCCCGGATGGACGTGTTTCGGATATCAGCGCGACTCCAAGCCAGGCCAGTAGCCAGACCAAGGCGACCAATACCCAGTTCCCGGCATCAAAAGGCCCGGCGACGCGGGTCTGCTGTTCCCCCAGCACAAACGCGAGCCCCAGGATGGGCCAGGCCATCCATGGTCGGACCGCAATCCCCACAACGACCGCCGATAGCAGAAGGATCAGCCCCCAAGCCCAGTTGCCGCTGCTCAGCGCAAGCCCTGCGCCCGTCAGGGCCATCAGCGCCGCGCTCAGGCGCAGCAGGGCGCCAGACGTGTTCATCGCGCCATCCCCATCCGTCGAAGCGTGCTGCGTTGTGCTGCGCCGACCAACCCAACCATCGCCGCCGCCAAAAGCGCAGCCGCAACCAATGTGGCCCAGATCTGAATGGTCTGGCCGTAATAGGACCCCGCCAGCAACCGTGTGCCCAGACCAGCGCCGCCCAACGGCAGTTCGGCCACAATGGTCCCCACCAGACTGGCCGCGATCCCCACTTTCAAGGACGCAAACAGATAGGGCATTGACGCTGGCAACCGCAGTTTCCACAGGGCCTGCGTGCCGCTGGCGCTATAGGTGCGCAAAAGGTCCAGTTGCATGCCATCTGGGCTGCGCAGGCCTTTGACCATGCCGACAACCACCGGGAAAAAGCTGAGATAGGCGGCGATGATCGCCTTGGGCACCAGTCCCGATATGCCGACGGAATTCAGCACGACAATAATCATCGGTGCGATTGCGACGATGGGGATGGTCTGGCTTGCGATGGCCCATGGCATGACGCTCATGTCCATCGCGCGATTAAAGACGATCCCGACTGCCAGAAGGATCCCGAACCCTGACCCGATGACGAAACCCAAGGCGGTGGCCGACAGCGTGACCCAACCGTGATAGATCAAGGACCGCACAGACAGGCTGCCGGATTTCACGATGCCGCGCCGCCCGTCGACCTCTTCGACCCAGGTCAGTTTCCAGAACTCGACCGCAACTTGATGCGGGGCTGGCAGCTTGGGTCTCTCTTGAATCATCGCATCGCGGGCAATGTCGGAAAATGTAACTTCGACCCCGGCTCTGGCGGCCTGATCGCGGGTCCATTGTGCGTTAAGTAATATTGCCGCCACATACCACAGAGCGATGATTGCGGCGCTTACAACCAGGACAGGGATCAAAGACCGCATTGCTGCACCCCAGATCCGGATCGGGTTTCCATGCCAGCCCTCCATCGCCAAAGGGGCGTGGCGCGCGGTTCTGATTTCAAAGCGCCGGTCGCGCCGGT
>JAUSPL010000339.1 GCA_030656535.1 Gemmobacter sp. | reverse complement strand
TGCAACTGATCCCAGGTGTCTTGCGCCTTCTTCCACTTGGCCAGTTCGTCAACCCAGGCCGCATCGAACTGTGGCCCCCGCAGACTTTCCGGATCGTGCGCCGAAAACACTTGCGCCACGGCACCATTGGGCCAGACCAGCCGCTTGCGCCCAGCCTCCCAATCCGGGCGCCGGTCCGGGGGCGAACAGGCAAGGATCCCACTGTCGCCAAAGATCATCACCTCGCGGACCTGATCGATGGTTTCCCCCACAAGCGCCACCCGGCGCGATCGGCCGGGGTCGGACGGGCGCGCACCCTCGACTTCTGCGCGCACCCACTCCGCCCCGGCCCGCGTCTTGCCCGCACCGCGCCCGCCCATGATGACCCAGGTTTTCCAGGCCCCGTTGGGAGGCAACTGATGCGGCAGCGCCCAGAACTCGAACAACCAGGGCAAAGCCATCAGCGTGGTGTCGCTCAGCCCCGACAGAAATTCATCCACCACCTCCGGCGTCGCGGAGGCAAGCCAGGCGGCGCCCGATTTCATCGCGCGCCGTGTCAAAGTCGAATCCGTGGTTCCCCTCCACGGCTCCCGTGTCTCTGCGAAGTTTGTCAACTGCCGCCCTTTCACTGATCACAAGCTTCAGCGCTTCCCGCACATCTTTGGTGTACAGCGCCAGCTCGCGTGCGCTGTCCTTCGGTTCGTGCTTCATTTCGTGAAGCACCATCCGCATGATCTTTGCCGCGGTGTCATAAAGTTCCCAAGCCTCCGAGATCACGTCACCCGGAAACCCATTGCCTGTAACAGGAGTGTCGATTGTCATTGGTTCAAAAACCCTGCCTCTCATACCACTCCGTACGAGCGAAACGAAAAAGCGGCCCAGGTTTCCCTGCGCCGCTCGCCCACTTCTTCTAGCATGCACAATGTCTACTTTAGACCGTGCGGAAAGTCAAGAAAAACTGTGTTATCAAAAGGTTAACAAACCGTTCGCACCAGTTTCCGATCAATTCCCGGTAGGGGCCGGCTGCTGACGCGCGCGCTCGGCCTCGATCTGCCGCCATTTCGCGACGTTGGCATTGTGATCGGCCAGCGTCACCGCAAAGGCGTGCCCCCCGGTTCCATCGGCCACAAAGAATACAAACGGCGTGTCATCAGGGTTCAACGCAGCTTCGATGCTGTCTCGGCCCGGATTGGCGATGGGCGTTGGCGGTAATCCATCAATTACATAAGTATTCCATGGCGTTGCAGCCCTTAGTTCAGATTGCCTCAAACCCCGGCCCAACACGCCCTGACCTTTTGTCACGCCATAGATGACCGTTGGGTCCGTCTGCAATTTCATGTTCTGCCGCAAACGGTTGACGAAAACGCTGGCCACTTGCCCGCGTTCATCCGGCACGCCGGTTTCCTTTTCCACGATAGACGCCATGATCAACGCCTCTTGCGGCGTCGCATACGGCAAACCATCGGCCCGCGATGCCCACAGATCGGCCAGCACACGTTCTTGCCGCTCTGTCATTTCAGCAATCAGCGGCGCACGCGATGCACCTTTGACAACTTCATAGCTGTCAGGCGCCAGTGTACCTTCGGCAGGAACGCCGCTGACCTCGCCGGTCAGGAAATCCGCCCGTTTCAGCGAATCAAGCACCTGCCAGCTTGTCACCCCTTCGGCCAGCGTGATCCGCAGCCGCACAGCATTGTCGGCAACCGCCTCCAGATACTCTGCCGGGGCTGCATCAATCGAAGGATCAAACTTTACAACTTCGACATAGCGGTTGGTGGCGGCATCCAGTTCGCGCAAGACGACGTCGGCACCCGCCACCCCGATCCGAAAGTTGATCTCGGATCCGCAGGTCGACTGCCCGCCCCGGGTGATGATATCCACGATCTGGACCATCGACGCCCCGGCCGGTACCAGATAGCTGCCGAATTTCAGGCCTTTTGCCTTGTCCGTATAATCCGCACCGATCCGAAAAATCCGCGCATCGGTCACAGCACCCTGGGTTTCCAGCGCGCGCGACACCGCAGAAAAGCTGCTACCACGGTCCACCCGCAAACAGATCGCCTCGGTCAGCGGACCGGGTGCGGAATACTGTGCCTTGCCCCATGCCAACAGCCCTGCCGCCGCCACCATCAGGACAATGAGCAGCGTCAGCGCATTACTGGCAATCGCCTTCCACATCAGCCTGCCACCTTCCCAAGAACCAGACTGGCGTTTGTACCACCAAACCCGAACGAATTCGACAACGCCACGTCGATCTTGCGGTACCGGGCCGCATTGGGTGCAAGGTCAAGCTTAGGCTGCACAGCGGGGTTGTCCAGATTGATCGTTGGCGGCGCAACCTGATCGCGGATCGCTAGCACGCAGAAAATCGCCTCAACCGCGCCTGCCGCCCCCAACAAATGGCCAATACTGGATTTCGTGGACGACATCGTGGCCGTAGCGGCAGCATCGCCCATCAACCGCTCAACGGCGCCCAGCTCGATGGTATCAGCCATCGTCGAGGTGCCATGCGCGTTGATATAATCGATGTCCGTCGGTGTCAGCCCTGCGCGCTTGATTGCCATATCCATGCTGCGGTAACCACCATTGCCATCCTCTGCCGGTGCGGTGATGTGATAGGCGTCGCCCGACAGGCCATAGCCCAGAACCTCGGCGTAAATCCTGGCCCCGCGCGCCTTGGCATGCTCGTACTCCTCCAGGACCACGACGCCTGCACCTTCCCCCATCACGAACCCGTCGCGATCGGCGTCATAGGGGCGGCTCGCCTTGGCCGGGTCATCTGCGCGCTTGGTGGACAGGGCTTTGCAGGCATTGAACCCGGCAATCCCGATTTCCGAAATCGGGCTCTCAGCACCACCCGCGATCATCACGTCCGCATCGCCCCACTGGATCAACCGCGCCGCGTCGCCGATCGCATGGGCGCCGGTGGAACACGCGGTCACCACGGCATGGTTTGGACCCTTGAACCCGAACCGGATCGAGACCTGACCCGAGATCAGGTTGATCAGCGCGCCCGGGATAAAGAAGGGCGACACCCGCTTGGGGCCCTTTTCCTTGATCAACACAGCGGTTTCCGCAATCGAGGTCAGCCCCCCGATTCCCGACCCGATCATCACCCCGGTCCGGTACCTGTCCTCTTCCGTGGCCGGGCTCCAGCCCGAATCCTTCACGGCCTGCACGGCCGCAGCCATCCCATACAGGATGAAGTCATCGACCTTGCGCCGGTCCTTGGCTTCCATCCAGTCGTCAGGATTGAAGGTGCCATCGGTGCCATCGCCATAAGGAATCTCACAGGCATATTTCGTGACGACATTGGACGCATCAAAGCGGGTGATCGGCCCCGCACCCGAGTCGCCGGCCAACAGTCTGCTCCAGGTTTCCTCGACACCACATGCCAGCGGCGTGACCATCCCCAAACCCGTGACAACCACACGACGCATGCAAGTCTCCCTTGAATTCTCTCTGTTGCCGCAGGGTGATACACGCCCACCGCAGCTTGCGCAACAATCCCAAAGCATCCCGGCGATACGCCGCCACAGCCATAAATGCAAAAAGGCACCCCGTGGGGGTGCCCTTCATATCATGCTGATCACAACAGCGATCAGGCAGCAGCCGAGATGAACTTGACGGCATCGCCAAAGGT
The DNA here is from genome assembly GCA_030656535.1 of Gemmobacter sp. Lineage (GTDB taxonomy): Bacteria > Pseudomonadota > Alphaproteobacteria > Rhodobacterales > Rhodobacteraceae > JAUSPL01. Next base: position 2,154 of record JAUSPL010000339.1, on the reverse strand, counting down.
CTGGATCGTCTCTGCCGCATCGTCAGGGATCTCAATGCCGAATTCTTCTTCGAACGCCATCACCAGTTCAACGGTGTCAAGGCTGTCAGCACCAAGATCGTCGATGAACGATGCGTTCTCGATGACCTTGTCTTCTTCCACGCCGAGATGTTCGACGACGATCTTCTTAACGCGGTTGGCGATGTCGCTCATGGTCTTTCCTTCTAACATGCGGGGCATCGCCCGCTTCTGCTGTCTCTTGCTCGTCCGAGCGGTTGACTCCCCGCAGGGCTGATCGTCGCGCCTAATAGCATGTTCCAACCATATGGCAAATGCTTTCCCATTGGCCTTCGGTTGGTCAGACCATCGCACCACCACCGTTCACATGCAAGGTGGCTCCGGTGACATAAGAGGCCTCTGGGCTGGCCAGATACAGCACCGCTGCGGCGATGTCTTCGACCTCGCCCATGCGTCCGGCGGGCACCCCGCCCAGAATCGCCTTTTTCTGATCTTCGGACAGCTTGTCGGTCATGGCCGTGCGGATGAAACCCGGCGAGACCACGTTCACGGTAATCCCCCGGCTGGCAACTTCGGCTGCCAGGCTTTTCGTCATGCCGACCATGCCCGCCTTGGCCGAGGCATAGTTGACCTGCCCCGGATTCCCGGTGGTTCCCACCACCGAACCGATGGAAATCACCCGCCCCCAACGCGCCTTCATCATGCCGCGCACACAAGCCCGGGTCAGCCGGAAGGGTGCCGTCAGGTTGACATCCAGCACCGAATCCCAGTCGTCGTCCGACATCCGCATCATCAAACCGTCCCGGGTGATGCCTGCGTTGTTGACCAGAATGTCCACGCCGCCCATTGCCGCAACAGCCGCCTTTGGCAAAGCCTCCACCGCAAGCGGGTCCGACAGATCAGAAATCAGAACATGCGCCCGTTCGCCCAATTCGGCGGCCAGAGCCTCCAGCGGCGCGGCGCGGGTACCTGTCAGCGCCACGGTCGCCCCCGCCCCGTGCAGCGCACGCGCGATAGCCGCACCGATGCCGCCCGAAGCGCCGGTCACCAATGCCTTCTTGCCCGTCAGATCGAACATTCCCGCCTCCTGTGTTTCGTTGACAGATGTTTAGCGATTTGGGCGGGACATCTCAACCACTGGCAGCACAGTGTCAGATCAGGACGAAATCGCTTGCCGACAACAGGTCGGTGTCCCCGCCGATCAGCACAAGCTGTTGCACAGCGTCTGCACCCGCACCATCGGGGTCAAGAAACAGCCGCCCGGCACCCCCACATCACCCGCACGCCAGATGAACTGCGCCTCGCTGCCAACCGCGCCACCTTGAGTAAACAGCGCCGGGTCCGGCGCCCCGCGCGCGACACCCGGCCCCATCAACCCCGCCCGAAACACCAGCAGGTCGGCGCCGACCTCGTAATCCGTGATCAGATGCACATCACCCGCCACCACATCAAACCGGAACTTGCCGCGTCCCTCGCCTCCGGTCAGAGGTTCGCCACCGGCCCCGGCGACCAGGATGTTGTCACCACCTTTAGCAGTCACATGGTCACGCCCGTCGCCGCCGATGACGCTGTCGTTTCCACCCCCCCCATCAGCGGGTCGTAACCCGCACCCCCCAACAAGATATCCGTTACGTCACCGGAAGAAACAAAGTCCGCGCCATCGCCGCCGATCAAAAGACACGGCCCGCGCATTCCATGAATCACGTCGTCTCCGACACCGCCCGAAATCGTTGCACCGAAGTTGGTTGGCCCACCGACAAGGCTGTCGTCCCCGGTCCCGCCATGGATTTGCTGTCGGCCCCGTCGTAATCGCGCACGATGTCGTCGCCAGTTCCGCCGTCAATCACATTGGTGCCTCCGGCGACGCAGCTTATGATATCGTCACCAAGACCGCCCTACAGCGTGTCAGCGCCAGGCGTGCCGAAAATGTCCTGATCTTCCATCGTGCTTTCCTCCAGGGTGCCACGCCTATCGGGCTACCCGAATGTCCGTCCGGCACTGCCTTTGAAATCTGTCTGGATGCGGGCTGAAATATTCATGAATCGATCAAACTGACGCCAGCTTACCCACCGGAGGTCAGTGTGTTTACCCTAGCGACAAAACCTGTCAGTCGGCCAGCATTCCCGACGGTCCCTATCAGCAAATAGGCGCGCCGGG
>JAUSPL010000336.1 GCA_030656535.1 Gemmobacter sp. | reverse complement strand
GACGATTCGTGAACTGGCGCGGGCCCTGTGGCACACAACCAGCGACAAAGGGGCACTTACCGATGCCGCAGAACGCCGGACTGCGTGGGAGGCCGACCGCGTCGAGATGATGAAATCTGCGCGCAAGCTGGCGCGCCGTTTGCAGCAAAAGGGCATCATCCTGACGGGCACGCCAAAGACCGAAGACTGATCCTGCGGGGCAGTCCGGTGGCACCGGCGGGACGCGATGCGTCCCGCTTTTGCAAAGTCGGGCGCCTTTTTGCCTTTGGTCCTTTCGGGGGCCTTGAAACCACCCATTGTCGTTGACCTCGTCACCAACCACGGTATCTTGTCCGCGATCGGTCGGCGATTCCCTCGGACGGCCTATTTCAGCAATGGCAGGACGCATGCAGGCCCGTTTTATTCCGCTTCTTGCTGTGCTGCTGATTTCCGCCTGCGCGTTGCCGCGAGGCGGCGCGATCCAAAGCGAGATCCTTGCAGGGTCAACGAAAGAAGACCGCGACATCGAGGTCGTGCCTGTAACCCGTGCTAATGTTGACCGTGTCGCCGGTTGGGCACTGCCGCCGCAAGCGGTCCCCAAGGGTGCGGGTTGGATACAGGGCGGTATGCGTACACCCGCCAGCACCTCGATCGCCACAGGCGATCTTTTGTCGCTAACGATCTGGGAAAACGATCAAAACGCCCTGCTGACGCCTGTTGCACAAAAACAGGTTCAAATCAGCCAGATTGCTGTTTCCAGCAACGGTAGCATCTTTGTCCCATACATTGGTGAGGTCGTGGTTCGCGGGCTGTCACCCGAACAGGCGCGCGCCAAACTGCAAGACCAGATTGACGGCGTCCTGAATGCGGCTCAGGTCCAGCTAACGGTGACCCAAGGCCGTCAGAATACTGTGGACCTGGTCGGCGGCGTTGCCAAGGCTGGAAGCTATCCGTTGCTGGATCGCAGTTTTTCAGTGCTCAGCCTGCTCAGTCAGGGTGGCGGTGTGTCGCCTGCCTTGAAAAATCCGCAATTGAAATTGCTGCGTGGTGGCAAGGTTCACTCGATTTCTGTCGGACGGTTGTTTTCAGATCCTACGCTGGACACCGGCCTGCGCGGCGGCGACAAGATCATCGTGGAAGACGACCCGAGATACTTCCTTGCCCTGGGCGCCGCCGGCACCCAAAGCACCATTCCTTTCCCACAAGACCACGTATCCGCACTGGACGCGGTATCTTTGATTGGCGGTGTGGCCGCGACACGGGCAGATCCTGGGGGTGTGCTCATATTGCGCGAATACCCGGCCAAGATGGTGCGACTTGATGGCAAAGGGCCAGACCGCGAGCGCGTGGTTTTCACGCTGGACCTGACCAATTCTGACGGCCTGTTCAGCGCTCGCAATTTCTCCATTCAGAATGGGGATCTTGTGTTCGTGACGGAATCGCCGATCAACTCGATCCGCACAGTGCTGGGCCTTGTCGGGCAGACCTTTGGTCTGGCCAATCAGGTCAACAACTAGGATCTGAGGCAGGCCAGCGACGCCGCAAAAGTACTGCCATTTTGCAAGCTGCAGTTTTCGCTTCTTGGGGTGAACCCGAGGTGCGGATCTTGCTTTTGTGCAATTTCGTAAATCAAAGACTGCTGATGGCCCCATACATGGGTGCGACAACAGGGCAAGGCAAATGCATATGATCTGTCCGGCTTTCCGACTGGCAAGGGCCGGCCCGCGACAGAGCCGCGGCTGGTGGCGGGGCGGCTTTATCTCCAGCACGCTTACCGGCTGTCGGACGAGGCTGTGGCCGCCCGCTGGGTCGAGAACCCCTAATATCAACATCTCATCGGCGAGACGTTCTTTCACCATCAGCCGCCGATCGACCCGTCCGCGCTGACCCGTTGGCGTGGGCGGATCGGGGAAGAGGGGGGCGAGTGGCTGCTGACCTAGACCATCCGGGCCGGCCAGAAATCTGGCACCATCGACGACGACAGCGCAAAGCGTGTGGCGTTCGACACGACCGTGATGGAAAAGCCAACGCCCAGCCGACCGATGCTTGGCTTTACGAGTGGGCGCGGGACCAGCTGATGACACAGGCGCAGGAGGCCGGGGTGGGGTTGCTGAAAGCCTACGGCAGGCTTGCCCCTTGGCTTGGCTCTGCGGGTTGGACACTATGCCCATGCAAACCAGTCCAAGCGTATGCGCAAGACATTGAAAAAGCTGACGGGCTACATCGCCAGAGTCATGCGCGACCTGCGCCGCCACCTGCTGGATATCCCCGAAGGAGGTCTGCGGGATCGTATCATCGGGAAGCTCGCCCTGGTGTCGCAACTCTTGCATCACCGGCCCAAGGGGGCTGACAGGATCCACGCCCCGCATGAGCCGCATGTCGACAGTATCTCCAAAGGCATGGTCAGGGTGCGCTATGAATGCGGTTGCGAGGTCAGCGGCGCGACCGCGCTGGACGAGGGCTTCGTCGTCGGCATGCGCAGCTTTCCGGGAAAACCCTTGTCTTATGACTTCCCTCGGCTCTTTTGCGATACAGGAGCCGCTGCCTGGCACGGCATATATGCCGGGCAGCAGCGGGGGTCGAATCCAGGGAAACCAGGTGCTTCAACCCCGAGGCGTAGTGTGATCGCCTCCGTCTTTTCATCTGTCCTGAACGGATACCCGGGTTCTGGACCCGGATGACAAGCAGAGGAAAAGGAAAAGACAATGGATGATACCATCGGCGCCGACATCTCGAAACCCACTCTCGATGCCTTTCGCCTGCGGACGCGCGAGCATCGGCAATTTCCGAATGATCGCGCGGGATGCGCTGCCCTGTCCGCCGGATCGGCGCGTCAGCCGTGCGGGTCGTCTTCGAGCCGACCGGGCCCTATCTCCGGAACTTCGAAGCGTCACTGGTCGCGGCAGGCATCGAGGCGGTCAAGGTCAATCCCCGCTCTTCGCGCCGCCTCGCCGAGGCAACCGGTGAACTGGCCAAGACCGATCGGATCGACGCTGCCATCCTGGCGCGGATGGGCGCGGTTCTGGATTTGCAAGGGCGGTCGGCGAAGTCGGAAACCCTGCATGATCTCAGAGATCTGGGCGTTGCCCGGCAAGATCTGGTCAAGGACCGTATCGCCGCGACCAACCGCGAACAGATCGCCGTGGACGCGGTGAGCAAGCGCCAGTTGCGGACGCGTCTGAAGCAGATCGGCCTTCAGCTGAAGGAAATCGATGCCGATCCCGGCCTATTCGGCCGTCGGGACGTTCTGGCTTCCATCCCCGGCATCGGAACAGTTGCAGCCATGGCGATCCTGATCGAGATGCCGGAGCTCGGCACGCTGGACAACAAACAGGCGGCAAGCCTTGCCGGCCTTGCGCCGATCGCGCGCCAATCCGGCACCTGGTCCGGACGGGCACGCATCCGAGGCGGCCGACGCAGCCTGCGCACTGCGCTCTACATGCCAGCCCTCGTGGCGCCCCGCTTCAACTCTGACCTGAAGCAGAAGTATCAGAACCTGAAGGACGCCGGATAGCCCTCGAAGGTCGCCATCACCGCGATCATGCGAAAGCTGCTGGTCCTCGCGATCGCCCTCTTGCGCGATGACCGGACATGGAACGCTAAAGCCGCTTGGTTAAAACTGATACTACGACGGCCATACCCTGCGCCCCGGGCTGGAACAGGTGGAAATCCTCACCGATCAGCGCCCCGATCTGGCCGTCGTCGATCGTGGATATCGTGGCCACGAGGAGGACAAGACCCGCGTCCTGATCAGCGGTACCCGCCGCGGACTGACGCCCAAGCTGATCCCAGACCTGCGCCGCCGTAGCGCCATCGAGACCGAAATCGGCCACATGAAAACTGACGAAAGCCTCGCCAGATGCCCGCTGAAAGGCACCATCGGCGGCGCTCTTTTTGCCGCGCTCTGCGCCTGCGGCCACAACATCCGCAAGATCCTGGCCCACCTCGGGGCTTGGCTTGCCTGGATTGCCGCCGCCACTCTGAACGCAGTCTACCACCTAGGTCGCAAGTATCTGGCCGTCACATCGGCCTGAATGGAGTGTTCAAGGCGAACTATCAAGCTGGCGGTATCGGCAACGATATGGTGATCGGCGACGGTGGGAGCGACACCCTGTTGAGGAGCGCCGGACATGATGGTTCTTGTGGCTTCGCCGATGATGACGCCTTGTCCGAAGAGATGGGTAACGGTCGGTTGACAGGTGATGCGCGGGTGATCAGATCTTGGGCAGTGCAGGCAGCCATAGCCCAGATGGTAGATCAGGGGCTGACGTCTTGGAGGACGGCGGCCTTGGCGGGATGTAGGGCGGCGAAGGTGCGGTCGTTTTTGTGATCCGTCATGCGACACACAACCCCCACCGCTCTTTCCGTGATGTGATCGCGGATTTACCCCGTGCGCAGGATTTGTCGGACTTTAGCGGATTTCACGGCAATGCGCGACGGGTGCAAGGCTCCGTCCGCTGTTCATTGGTGCTGACGGGGTCTCGGCGATTCGTCAGTTGCGGCATCAAGCG
>JAUSPL010000315.1 GCA_030656535.1 Gemmobacter sp. | reverse complement strand
AAGCGTCTTCATCTGTGGCCTCCTGTCCAAGCTCGAAACGGCGATTCTGGAGGTACAGAAGCCGTAACTGGGCATAACTATCGGCGCTGTCATAGAGTATCGAATCGACGGAGTCAGAAAACCTTGCGCGATCGCCGAGCTTTGAGCCGAATTTCGCCAATCGGGCGGCGTTTGCGTAACGCGGTTTGAGAACCTGGCCCATGGGGTCGATGATCGCATCAACCACAACCCCCAAGGCATCGCGCTCGGTCGACGGGCCAATAACCGGCAGCATGACATAGGCCCCCTCGCCCGCGCCCCAGACATGCAGCGTCTGGCCAAAATCGGCGTCACGCTCGGGCAGCCCCATTGCTGACGCTGGGTCGAACAACCCGGCAAGTCCAATTGTCGAGTTAAGCCCGAACCGCACTGTGTTGTGGACCGCGTCTTCAATCTTGCCTTGAAGTAGCTTGTTGAGTACGACGCTCGGCATCGACAGGTTGCCAGCAAAGTTCTGGATACCGATCCCGACCGGCCCCTTGGCGACCGGCGCATAAGCCAGGGCGACGGGGCGAATGACGGACCTGTCAAAAGCGCTGTTGAACCCGTGAGACCTGCGGTTTGCCTCCTCATAAGGGTCGTTTTGCGGTATCGGCAACGGCGCAGGGGCCGCGCAGGCCGCAACCAGAACCGCAACACCCAACAAGGGAATCAGGCGCCCAGACCGGGCAAACTGAAAAATAGCATTGGAAAACCGGGCGTCAGACACTTATCATTCCTTCGACTTTGCAAGGGACCGTGCGCCTTCCTGCATTACAAGAATTAACAGGCGTCAGGACAATGGCAACCGGCATGGACTTGTTTCTTGGCAACCTGACGGAATTATTAACTCCCATCGGCGTATTTGGGTGCGACATCTTGCTTGACCTGCGTGCTATGGATCAAGCCTCAGGATCGCAGTAATCGCTACACTGACCCAAGCGGACGAAAAGAACGAAACGGACGGACACCATGAGTATTGCCGAAATGGCCCGAGGCTTGGGCGAACTGCGCGAAGCGCGGGCAGAAAACCGCCAGCTGTTCTGGGCAGTGTTCTTGTTCAGTATGCTGGTAAATGCGCTGATGCTGACCGGCCCGATTTACATGTTGCAGATCTATGACCGGGTGCTTGGGTCCAGATCAGAGCCCACATTGGTCGCACTGTCGGTGCTGCTTGTGTTTCTGTTTCTTGCAATGGGTTTGCTGGATCATGCACGGTCGCGCATCACCGCGCGGATCGGGGCACGGTTTCTGGACCGGCTGGACCGCCGGGTGTTTTCCGCATCGATCCGGATGTCCGCCGTCGCCCCCAACGATCCTGCCGCAATGGCGGCCCAGAAAGATCTGGATTCCATCCATCGCCTGCTGATTTCTCCGGTTCTGATGGCCTTGTTCGACATGCCTTGGACACCTCTGTTCATCGCCGCGATTTTCATCTTCCATCCGGTGCTTGGCCTGCTGGCGGTTGGCGGCGGTCTGATCCTGGTGGTCATCACTGTCGCCAACCAACTCAGCACCAAGCGCCCCCTACTGGAGGCCAATAGCGCGGCCGCAGCGGCAGAACGGATGTCCGAACAGATTCGTGGGGAATCCGAGCTGATCCAAAGCCTCGGGATGCGCAGTTCTGCGTTTGCGCGCTGGACCGGCGCGCGACAAAAGGCGACGCAAACGTCGATGCTTGCCAATGACAAGGGCGGTGCATTTACCGCCATGACCAAGACCTTCCGTCTGTTCTTGCAGTCGGCGATGCTGGGGATTGGTGCCTGGCTCGTGCTGAAGGGCGAACTGACCCCGGGCGCGATGATCGCAGGATCCATCCTGCTGGGCCGGGCGCTGGCACCTATCGAAATGGCCGTGGGTCAGTGGTCTTCCGTACAGCGCGCGCAAGAAGGCTGGGCCCGGTTGGCCAGCCTTTTGAGCCGCGTCCCGCCAGAGGCCGAAATGACGCCCCTGCCCAAGCCCCGCGCGATCCTTGAGGCCCAGAACATCACCGTGATGCCGCCCGGCGAACAGGCAGCGGTGCTGAAGGGCGTGTCGTTCCGTCTGGAACCCGGGCAGGCAATGGGCGTGATCGGGCCGTCGGGGGCCGGAAAGTCCACGCTGGCCCGCGCAGTCTGCGGCGTCTGGCGCCCGGCCGGGGGAAAAGTCCGTCTGGATGGTGCCGCGCTTGAGCAGTATGACCCGGATGTTCTGGGCAGCTATATCGGCTATCTGCCACAGCGGATCACGCTGTTCGAAGGCACGATTGCGGAAAATATCTCGCGGCTGCAACCGCAGCCCGATCCTGCTGCCATCGTCAAGGCTGCCAAACGCGCTGCGGCGCACGAGATGATCCTGCAATTCCCGCAAGGCTATGATACCAAAGTGTCGGCGATCGGTGGCCGTCTGTCGGGTGGTCAGTTGCAGCGCATCGGCCTTGCGCGCGCGATGTATGGCGATCCGGTGCTTCTGGTGCTGGATGAGCCCAACTCAAACCTGGACAACGAAGGTTCGATGGCCCTGAACACGGCCATTCGCTCGCTGAAGGAAGAGGGCAAGGCC
>JAUSPL010000306.1 GCA_030656535.1 Gemmobacter sp. | reverse complement strand
CGCAACAGATCGGTCATGCCCGTTTCTCCTGTTTCCGGCTGTGTGAGTGCGACATGACAGATGCTGCAACGCCGATGGCAATGGCCTGTGGATGCTTTCCAAAGGCGGGGTCGCCAATCGGGCAGTCGATACGGGCGATTGCCTCTGGCCGATGACCAAGCGCTGCCAGACGGTTGCGGAACCGTGCCCATTTCGTGGTCGACCCGATCAGCCCGCAGTGCGCGAAACCGTGGGTCAGCAGCCGGTGGCACAGGTCCAGATCCAGCGCGTGTGAATAGGTCAGGATCAGATGCGCGGCATCCTGCGGGGCCTCGGTGACGATTGTGCCGGGGTCGGGGGCCAGCCTTTGGGTCACACCGTCCTCAACCACGTAGGGAAAGCGATCCGCCGCTGTATCGACCCACGTCATCGCCAGGTCGGGCAGCGGCGCCAATACCGCGACAATCGCCCGCCCGACATGTCCCGCGCCCCAGATCCACAGATCGCGGCGCAAGGTCGCGACGGGTTCGACCAACCAACCGTCGGTCAGCGTGACCGTGGGAACCACGCCCCGATCCCGCGCCCGTGCGATGATCCGCGCGACCTGCAACGGCATTGCCGCATCGCCGAGCGCCCGTGCCATCAGGCCATCCTGGGGCAGCCAGGCCGCCAGCCGCGCGGCGTCCCAGACCTCGGACACCAGCACCACAGCCCCGCCGCAGCATTGGCCGATGTTGGGCCCCAGTGCGACCCTGTCCACCCGTGCGCCACCGGCTGACAGCATTGCCCGCGCCGTCTGTGCGGCCTGCCATTCCAGCGCGCCGCCGCCGATGGTACCGGATTGTCCGTCAGCCCAGACCAGCATCGAGGCACCAGCCTCGCGGGGGGATGACCCGGCCACGGCCGCGATCACGACCCGCGCGACCGCGCCGCGCCGCGCCACCGCCTGCGCCACCGCGTTCCGGTCAAACATCGCGTGCCACCTGCTGGCGCCGGACTGCCATCAGCACGCGTTCGGCCGTCGCAGGCCCATCCAGGGAGGGGTATACCGATCCGTCGCCCGAGGCGGCCACAGCGTCCGACAGCGCCATCAGCGCAGAGATCGCCAGCATGAACGGAGGCTCGCCCACAGCCTTGGACCGATAGATGGTTTCCTCGCGGTTGGCACCTTGCCAGAGCGCCACGTTGAAGATCCTTGGCCGGTCGCCGGTTGCGGGTATCTTGTAGGTCGAGGGCGCATGGGTGCGCAGCCGCCCCTTGTCGTCCCAAACCAGTTCTTCGGTGGTCAACCACCCGGCGCCCTGGACATAGCCGCCCTCGATCTGCCCGATATCCAGCGCAGGGTTCAGCGAGGCACCGGCGTCATGCAAGATATCGGTCCGCAGAATCCGGTTTTCGCCGGTCAGCGTGTCGATCACCACCTCGGTCACCGCTGCCCCATAGGCAAAGTACAGGAACGGTCGCCCGCGCCCCGCAGCCCGGTCCCATTCCAGACCGGGGGTCTTGTAGAATCCTGTGGCCGACAGGCTGATGCGTGCCTGCCACGCCAGCGTCGCGACCTCGGCAAACGGGTAGTCCGCGGCCCCCGCACGGACGCGGCCCCCCGCAAACACCACGTCGGCCGGGGCAACCTGATGCAATTGGGCCAGATGGCCTGCGATCCGGCCCCGGATTTCGGCACAGGCGGCCTGCACCGCCATTCCGTTCAGGTCCGACCCGGACGATGCCGCGGTGGCAGAGGTGTTTGGCACCTTGGCCGTGTCGGTCGCGGTGATCCGCACAGCCGCAGTATCCACCCCGAACTCTGACGCGGCGACCTGCGCAACCTTTTGAAACAGGCCTTGCCCCATCTCGGTTCCACCGTGGTTCAGGTGGATCGAGCCGTCTTGATAGACATGCACCAAGGCGCCGGCCTGATTGAGGTGGGTCAGCGTGAAGGAAATCCCGAACTTGACCGGGGTCAGCGCGATGCCCTTTTTCAGAACCGGGTGGCGTGCGTTCCAGTCCGCGACGGCGGCCTTGCGCGCGGCGTAGTCTGAGGACTCCTCCAGTTGTGCGACAAGATCATGCAAGATGAAATCGCGTACCTCTTGGCCGTAATGGGTGGTCTGGGGCGGCACGATGTCCCCCTTGGTCTGGTCCGGAGTGTCCGCCGGGGGCGTATAGAAATTCGCCCGCCGCACAGCCAGAGGCTCCAGTCCAAGGTGATGCGCGATGTGGTCCATCACCCGTTCGATGCCGACCATGCCCTGGGGTCCACCAAAGCCGCGAAACGCCGTGGCCGACTGGGTGTTGGTGCGCAAACGGTGGCTTTCGATCCGCATAGCCGGGATGAAATAGGCGTTGTCGGCGTGCAACATGGCGCGGTCGGCGACCGGAAGCGTCAGGTCCATCGACCATCCCGCACGGGTATAGTGTGTGAACTCGACCCCCAGGATCCGGCCAGAGGCGTCGAACCCGGCGCGATAGTCGATGCGGAATTCGTGCCGTTTGCCGGTGATCATCATGTCGTCGTCACGGTCATAGCGCATCTTGCAGGTGCGCCCCAGCGCCCGCGCCGCCACCGCGCAGGCGACCGCCAAGGCATTGCCCTGGCTTTCCTTTCCGCCAAAGCCGCCACCCATCCGGCGGCATTCTACCCGCACCGCATGCATGGGCACGCCCAGGGATTCGGCCACCTTGTGTTGAATCTCGGTGGGATGCTGGGTCGAGGATATGACGTGCATGTCACCTGCCTCGCCCGGCATTGCCAATGCGGCCTGACCCTCCAGATAGAAATGTTCCTGCCCGCCAAGTTCCAGCCGCCCCTTGATCTGCAGGGGCGACGCGTCAATCGCCGCCCCCGCATCGCCGCGTGCCCATGTGACCGGGCCACGTTCGAAATAGCTGCGCGCTGCCAGCGCGTCGTCGACCGTCAGGATCGCCGGGCGATCAGCATAGGTAATCTTGCCCAGCTTGGCAGCCTTGCGCGCGGCCAGGTGGCTTTCGGCGACCACCAGAAACACCGCCTGACCGACATAATGCACGACCCCCTCGGCCAGAAGCGGCTCGTCATGGGCCGAGGGCGACACATCGCCGGAAAACGGCAGGTCACCTGCTGTCAGCACGGCAATCACCCCGGGGGCTGCACGCACCGCTGACAGGTCCATTGCGGTGATCTCGGCATGGGCGACGGTGGACAGACCAAAGGCCAGATGGCCTGTGTTGGCCGGCAGCGGCAGGTCGTCGACATAGCGCGCCTGTCCGGTGACATGCAGCGGGCCGCTGTCGTGGGGCAAGGGGGATGAAACGGTCATGCCTTGACCTCCAGCACGCGGATCTGGGCACCCAGATCCTCAAGCAGATAGCGCATCAGCATGCCGCGCGCGGCCTCCATCCGGTAGGCGGCCGATGCCCGCATATCCGACAGGGGGGCGAAATCCGACGCGTAGGCATCCAGCGCGCTGGCCACCGTTTCGGCGTCCCAAGGGTTGCCGATCAGTGCGGCCTCGACCGCAGCCGCGCGTTTGGGGGTGCCCGCCATGCCGCCAAAGGCAATCCGCGCCGAGGCGACGGTGCCGGCATCTACGGTGATGCTGAAACATCCGCAGACCGCCGAGATGTCCTGATCAAAGCGCTTTGACAACTTGTAGCAACGCAGCCGGTCGGTCTGGCGCGGAATGGTCACAGCCTCGACGAATTCACCGGGTTGGCGGTCTTGCTTGCCATAGGACAGATAGAAATCCTCCAACAAGATATCGCGCCGGGTGTCGCCACGCCGCAGATGGAGCATCGCGCCAAGCGCGATCAAGGCGGGCGGGCTGTCGCCAATGGGTGAACCGTTGGCAATATTGCCGCCGATGGTCGCTGCATTGCGCACCTGGGCCGACCCATAGCGGCGGATCAGTTCGGCAAAGTCGGGGTGATAGGGGGCGATTTCCGGGCCCAGTTCGGCAAGGGTGGTGTTCGCACCAATGCGGATGCCGGAATCGGTCACCGTGACGCCGCGCAGATCCTCGATCCCGGCGATAAAGGCCACCGGACCAAGGTCGCGCAACCCCTTGGTCACCCAAAGCCCGATGTCGGTCGCCCCTGCAATCAGGCGCCCTTCGGGATTGGCAAGGTACCACTGCGCCAGTGCATCACCCGTCTGTGGGCGGACCGCATCGGGGATGCCCGCAAAGGCAAGGTCTGCATCCTCTGGCGGCGTCGATGTGGGTGTCCGGGGCAGGGTGTCACGATGATCGTCGCGCATCCACTGGGGCACCGGGGCAGATTCTGCGGCTGTCGCGGCCCGGATGATCGGGGCATAGCCGGTGCAGCGGCACAGGTTGCCCGCAAGGGCGGTGTCATGGTCGGTCACACCGTTCAGGTGGTTGACCGCCATGGCGACCACAAATCCGGGGGTGCAGAACCCACATTGGCTGCCGTGGTGGTCGATCATCGCCTGCTGAACCGTGTGCAGGTCGCCGCCGGGGCCACTGATGCCTTCGACCGTCCGCACCGCCTTGCCGTGCAGCTGGGGCAAAAACAGGATGCAGGCGTTCAAGGCACGGGTGCCGTGCGCATCTGTCACCATCACGGTGCAGGCGCCGCAGTCACCCTCATTGCAGCCTTCTTTGGTGCCGGTCAAACCGCGGTCTTCGCGCAGGAAGTCCAGCAAAGTGCGCACGGGCGAAACCGCCCCAAGGCGCACCGGCGTTCCGTTCAAGAGAAACGCGAGTTCTGTCATATTCATTATCCGCCGCGGTACATCCCTGATCCCGAGGTTTCGTGCCCGACCCGATGCGGCGTAAAGCCGTGCACACCTCTTTGGATCAGCAAACGTCAGATGGCCGCAGTTTGGCAAGCATTGATTGGCGGGTATTTCCTGAAACTGTTTCAATCTTGCCCGGATAACCAGCGAATGCCCGGGAAATGGTCACTGGCTGGTTCACAACGTCGCCGCAAGCGCCCCCAACTGATCGGCGACCTGACCCCAACCGGACTGAAATCCCATGTCGGCGTGTTTCTGCGCCGCTTGCACGTCGGCATGGCGGGCGACCACAGTATAGTCGCAGCCCCCGTCCCGAGCGGCAAAGGTCAGATCGGCGGTAAAGAATGCGGTCGGGTTTGGACGGAACCCTGCTGACAACGCGTCGGTCCAGACCAGCCGACGACCGGGGTCTGCCAAAAGGATGCAGCCCTCGCCATCGATGTCGCCGTATTCCTCGAACCGCATCAAGGTGTAGAACCGCCCGCCCGGTGTCGGGTCGATCACGGCGTCCACCGTTATTCCCGGCGCGGGGGCGAAAAAGCGTTTGAGCAAGGCGGGCTCTGTCCAACAGCGCCAGATGGCCATCGGGGTGGCAGGCAGGTGCCGGGTCAAAACAAGGTCACGGGACGTGTCTATGGTCATGGTCAACCCCTTCGCAGCGCCAAAGCGTCTGGCCAGATTCAAGCGCATGGTGCCCGAAGGGTCAAGTCCGGTATTGGCCTTTCCGCGTCATCTTGCCTATGTTGGCGCCATGGCACATCCCCGATTCATACACTTGCGCACCCATACCGAATACTCCCTTCTGGAAGGTGCGGTTCCGCTGAAAACGCTGGTCAAACTGACGGCGGCGGCAAAAATGCCGGCCGTGGCGGTGACCGACACCAACAACCTGTTCGCCGCGCTGGAGTTTTCGGTGACGGCTGCCGGGGCAGGGGTGCAACCGATCATCGGGTGCCAGATATCTGTGCGCTTTGACCCCGCGCAGCCGGGCGAGCGACCCCGTGCCCCTGCGCCGATCGTCTTGTTGGCGCAAGACGAGCCGGGCTACATGAACCTGATGAAGCTGAATTCCTGCCTCTACTTGCGCGAAAGCGCAGAGGTGCCGCAGGTCGGGCTTGATGATCTGGCAGCCTATGCGGGTGGGCTGATTTGCCTGACCGGCGGGGCAGAGGGGCCGGTGGGGCGGTTCTTGCAGGCCGGGCAGGGTCCGCGCGCTGACGCTTTGATGGACCGGCTGGCAGGAATATACCCGGACAGGACGTACGTGGAATTGCAGCGCCACCCCGGCGAGGATGGACGCTTCACCGAAGCCGAGCGCGCGACCGAACGCGGGTTTGTCGAAATGGCCTATGCCAAGGGCCTGCCTCTGGTCGCAACGAATGATGTCTATTTCCCGAAACCCAAGATGTACGAGGCGCATGATGCGCTGATCTGCATCGCCGAGGGGGCCTATGTTGACCAAAGCCAGCCCCGCCGCCGCCTGACCGCGCACCACTATTTCAAATCCGAATCCGAGATGTGCGCGTTGTTTGCCGACCTGCCCGAGGCCCTGGACAACACGGTCGAAATCGCCCGTCGCTGTGCGTTCAAGGCCAGGAAACGCCCGCCGATCCTGCCCAAGTTCGCCGACGACGAGGTCGAGGAATTGCGTCGTCAGGCATGGGAAGGTCTGCGGGCGCGGCTGGCCGTGATCCCTCACGCCGCGCCAGTGGCCGAGTATGAGGCGCGGTTGCAGTTCGAGATCGGCATCATCGAAAAGATGGGCTTTCCGGGGTACTTCCTGATCGTGGCCGATTTCATCAAATGGGCCAAGGATCAGGGCATCCCGGTCGGGCCGGGCCGTGGTTCGGGGGCGGGGTCGCTGGTGGCCTATGCGCTGACGATCACCGATCTGGATCCACTGCGCTATGCGCTGCTGTTCGAACGCTTTCTGAACCCCGAACGGGTCAGCATACCAGACTTTGACAACGACTTTTGCATGGATCGCCGCGAGGAGGTCTTTCAATACGTTCAAAAGTAATACGGCCGCGACAAGGTGGGGCAGATCATTACCATTGGCGCACTGCTGTCCAAGGCC
>JAUSPL010000303.1 GCA_030656535.1 Gemmobacter sp. | reverse complement strand
TGCCTTGGGTGGGGCGCCCCGGATCCAAGTCTTGCCATTCTATTCCCTGCAGACGGGGCGCGAGGCGCGGGCGCGGATTGCGCTGATCGCGTCGACGCAGGCCACGACGACAGTCAGGCGCGGTGCGGGCGGCGCGTTCGTCTTGCAGATCGAACATCTGAACGGTGTGGCGTCCGAACTTTCAACCATGCTGCCGCAAGGCTCGCCCGAAATCAGCGTGGCAAGTCTGACGCCGGGCCTGGCTACGTCGATTGTGGACCTTGGGGCGGCAGATATTCTGGCCAATACCCACTACTTCCGTCGTGATGTGGACTTCCTGCTTCCCGAGGACTGGCTTTTGCTGGCCTCACAAAAGGCTGTTTTCAGAATACACTATGGGTTTTCTGCTGATCTGGCCGAGGGCGCTTTGCTGCTGTTCAAGGTCAACGGACAGACGGTGCGCCTGTTGCCGCTTGACCGTGAGGGTGGTGCAGTTCAGCCGCCACTGGACATCAGCTTTCGCGCCAACCGCCTGAACCCCGGTCTCAATACACTTACGTTCGAGATGTCGGTGCCGGGCGATCCACCAGATCTGGCGTGCACCCCGCGCAACACCGATATGTTGGTGGTCTTGGGTGACAGCACTCTGCTTGTGCCGCCGTCGCCGCGCATGCGCCAAGCTGACATGTCGCGCAGTCTGGCGCGATTGGATGGCACAGACATCGTGATCCCTGCCGAGGTGGCCGACCCTGCACGCGATGCAGACACCCTGTTGGCATTTGGGGCTGTTCTTCGCCCGCTCGTCAGTGATGGCACCACAGTCCAACTGCGCGTGATCAGCTTTGAGGCGGCAGGGTTGGTGCCAACCGGCACGACGGGCGTAACGCGGCGGATGCTTCAGAATGCGGTTTTCCCAAAGCTGGAAGGCAGTGTGCCCCCCCCTGCTCAGGTATCAACGACACCTGCGACCCGTTCATTCAGCCTCGCGGACGCGGACGGCCTGGCCGTGCCCGATCAAGCAGTGCAGCCTGGGGGCCAACCCTCGATATGGCGGTCCGTCACGCGCTTTTTTTCACCAGAAGGCTGGCTGTTTCGTGACGTTGGCGGCGTCCGTGTTCTGGTTCTGCCGGGTAAGATCTCATTGACTGACTGGCTGCAGGGCAAGTCGGGTCAGGCCATATTGTTGCAACTGGACCCCGAAACGCCGAATGATATCTGGCTGATCGCCGGACCGGATATCTCGATGAGCGACCTTGCCAAACATGTGGACGAATTCCGGCGTGGTGGGCGCGGCGAGGCGCATGGCCAGGCAGCGTTGTTGCTGCCCGACGGCAACTGGCTGACATGGTCAGAACAACGCCGACCGGAATTGCTGGAACGTCTGACGCCGCAGAATGTGCGGGCGGTCCTGGGGAACTATGCCTCATATTCGCCGCGGAATTTCACTATTCTGACGCTTCTGTTGGCGATTTTATCCGTCATTCCGGCACTGCTTTTCGTACTGATTACCCGTCGATCAGGGAGCCGCACATGAATCGCCGCCGATTTATCGCATCTGTGGGCGCCGCGACCGCTGGAGCCCTCATGGCGACCGGCGCTTGCGCGCAACCCGCGCAGTCCATTGCAGGCACGATTCCGCACGGGCACCCGTTGCAAGAATCCTGGCGTGCCTGGAAAACGCTTTGTCTTGCGCCCGAAGGCCGGGTGATTGATGGATTCCAGAACTCTGACAGCCACTCGGAGGGCCAAAGCTACGCCCTTACGCTTGCTGCTGCTTTTGACGATGTCGAGGCGTTTGACAGTGTTCGTGTCTGGACCGAGGAAAACCTGGCAATTCGCCACGATGCGCTGCTGGCTTGGCGCTGGCGTCACGATCAGCGTCCGCGTGTCCCTGATCTGAACAACGCCAGTGACGGTGACCTGTTTTTTGCCTGGGCGCTTTCGGCGATGGCGATCCGCCACAACCGACCCGAATTGGGCGCAAGGGCGCGAGGGATAGCGGCAGATCTGGCGCGGCTGTGCGTTGTCCCGCACCCCGATGGCAGCGGCGCGCAGTTGTTCTTGCCCGCACACCAAGGCTTTGCGACCGAATCCGGGTTTATCATCAATCCGTCTTACTACATGCCTCGGGCCATGCGCGAACTTGCTGCCTCGACAGGGGTAGGCCTGCTTGACCGCGTCGCGGCCGACGGGAACGATTTGATGAACCGTATGGCGCAAACCGGGCTGGTGCCGGATTGGGTCCTGGTGACGGCCGATGGGTGGACAACCGCGCCCGAGCGGTTCTCGGCGAACGCCGGGTACGAGGCGATGCGCGTTCCCCTGTTTGCCGTGTGGTCCCGAGAGGCAGATTTGCCTTCGGCCCGCCGCTATGCGACTGCTGCCGCTGCCAACGATCCTGCAAATGCGACCACGGTGTTCAACCGCAACACCGGCGCCTCGTTGGAGCGCAGCCCACATCTTGGGTATCAGGCGATTTCTGCTTTGATATCTTGTGCGGTGTCTGGCACCGTCGGTTCGGCGATACCCGTGTTTTCGACCGATCAACCCTATTACCCGGCAACGCTGCATCTGATGGCACTTGTCGCTCAGGCCGAGATCTATCCGCAATGTGTTCCGATATGACCCGCTATGTCCTGATCTCTGCTGCCTTGCTGTTTGTGCTGCCGCCGGCCACGGTCTGGTCGCAGGCCGCACCGCCTGTCGTGCAGGCGCCGACAGCACCGTCGGCGGCTGATCTTGTGGCGCTGAACTTCTATCTTCAGCAACAGGACAGGACATCGGCGGACGCCGAACTGCGACGCCTGCGGGCAAAGTTTCCGGGTTGGGCCCCGCCAGCCGACCTTGGCAAGCTGTCGGTGACGCAACCCTCGACCGAAATTGATACAATCTACAGCCAGATCGCCGCAGGTCAGTTGGCCCAAGCGCGCGCCACGATCGCTGCGACGCAAGACACCTATGAGGCATGGCAGGTGCCGCCCGATATGATGCGTTTGCTGGAAACGGCCGAAGGGCAGATCTTGCTTGACGCCGCACTTGATGCCGGGAACGCGGCGCAGGCGCTGGAAATCGCAAGTCGTACCGACGGCTTGCTGCGGTGCGACCGGGTAAACAACGCCTGGCGGATCGCCAAGGCACAAGAAAGCCAGCAAGCCCTTGAAGCAGCAATCGGGACGTATCGCGCGGTTGTCATGGCCTGCACGAACTTTCCCGACGTCGTGGCCACATTGGAAAAGTCTGCGTCCATTGCCTCGGTCGCCGAGTTGACGGGCCTGTTTGACGCAGCCCTGTCACGCTTTCCGTCAAACGCGGCAGATCTGGACAGTCTTCGGGCAAGGCTTTTGCAGGGGCTTGGTGCTGCGCCTGCGACGATCGCCATCCGGCCCGAAGCAAAGGCCAGACCCCGTTCGCGCCCGAGCACCCAGGCATCCGCTGGTGCGACGGTCTCTGCGCCAGCCCAAAGCGCCGGTCCCGTGCAAAGCGCGCGGTCATCCGGCAGCGGAGCGCAGTGCCTTGCGGCGACCGAGGGGTCGACCTCTGCGGCCCGACTGGCAGAGCG
>JAUSPL010000299.1 GCA_030656535.1 Gemmobacter sp. | reverse complement strand
TTCTGCCGGTTCAGGAACGCCAAGGTCCCTTGCACCACGCCCCGGTCCACGCCGTCCGGGCAAATCGCCATCAAGATGCCAGCGCGCTCGCGGTAGATACCAAAGTTCTTGCTGCACGATGCGGCGATCAGGACCTGAGGGACACGCGCCGCAATAATCCGGGTGCCGACGGCGTCTGCCGCCAACCCGTCGCCGAACCCCTGATAGGCGATGTCGACCAGCGCGATCGCCCCGCGTCGCACCAGGATGTCTGCAACTTCGCGCCAATCGGTGTCGGTCAGGTTGGCGCCGGTCGGGTTGTGGCAGCACCCGTGCAACAAGACCACATCGCCCGCTGCGACAGCTTCAAGATCGGCCAGCATCCCCGCCACATCGACCCCGCCCGTAACCGGGTCGTAATAACGGTAGGTCCGCTGGGCCAGACCGACATAGCTGATGATCGACGGGTGATTGGGCCATGTCGGGTCTGACATCCAGACCGTGGCACCGGGTGTTGCGTATTTCACCAGTTCCATCGCCATGCGTATGGCGCCGGTCCCGCCGGGCGTTGCCGCCCCCGCAACACGCGCCATTGGAACCACATCCCCCAGCACCAACCCGGCCATAGCGGTCAAATAGCCGGGGTCGCCCGCCAGCGCGGTGTAGGTCTTGGTGGTTTCCACCTCCCACAGCTTTTTCTCGGCGGCCTTGACAGCACGCATGACGGGCGTGTTGCCGCTTGCGTCCTTGTACACGCCGACCCCCAGATCGATCCTGTCGGGTCGGGAATCGTCCCGGTACAGGGCCATAAGTTCCAGAATCTTGTCGGCGGGTTGTGGTTTCAATACTTCGAACATCACACTATCCCTTTGCGACTTTCAGATCGCCGTACATGCCCCACTCGGCCCAGGACCCATCGTACAGCGCATGGTTCCGGTGCCCCAGCCGTTCAAGCGCCAGTGACAAGATTGCTGCACTGACCCCTGATCCGCAGGTGGTGATGACGGGCCGCGAAAGATCGACACCAGCCGCAGCAAACGCCGCGCGCAGATCGTCCAGCGGTTTCAGGGTGCCGTCAGGATTGACCAGATTGTTCCAAGGCAGGTTCTTTGATCCTGGAATGTGCCCGGCACGCAATCCGGGCCGGGGCTCGGGCTCTTCGCCGCGAAACCGCCCGGCCGAGCGCGCATCGACGATCTCGGTATCGCCCAGTTTCGAGGCGTGTGCGACCTGGGTCACGTCCTTGACCAACCCATTCTGGCGGCTGACCGTTATGTGGCGGTCGCGCACCATCGGTGGCATGTCCTCGGTCTCGCGGCCCTCGGCGATCCACTTGGGCAGCCCGCCGTCCAGAACCGCGACATCCATCTTGCCCATCAGACGAAACAGCCACCAGACGCGGGGTGCCGAAAACAGACCCATCCCGTCATAGACCACAACCTGATGCCCGTCGCCGACACCCATAGCGCGCATCCGGCTGACGAATTTTTCTACCGGCGGCGCCATATGCGGCAGGTCTGATCGCTGGTCGCTGATATCGTCGATATCGAAATACCGCGCGCCGGGGATATGTCGGTCATTGTACTCTGCCCGCCCGTTCCGCCCCATTGCAGGCAGATACCAAGAGGCATCCAGTACGCGCAGGTCCGGATCTTTCAGATGCGCCTCAAGCCAGGCGGTGGAAACAAGCGTCCTCGGATCGTCAGCAGCCATCGGGTACCCCTTGCGTTTATGGTTCAAGGCATACCCGGAAATCCGGGGGGGTGGCAAGGTCGGGGGATGCCGGGCTGCCAAGGTGTTCAACCGTTGACGGCCTGATCTTGGGGCCAGCGCGCAGCCGTGACCACGTTGAACAATTGGTGCACAAGGACGCGCCGCGCGATTCATCTGGCGGTCACGTTCTGGTTTCAGGCGCAACTTCAATGGCAGGCTTGGCCCCAAAACCTTGTGCGGGTCGAGCGTGCGGCCCAGGTGGGCACGCCCGGGGAATGCGGCCCGACCGGCGCCGGGGCAGGGCCTGCGTTCGCCCACTCCTGATCCACCGTCGGAGGTATCTTGCCCTGCGCCGCGAATACCCTCTTGTGACGCAGGCCACCAATTGTCATTCAGACCATATCGCGGTTCCTGTCCGCACCATTGGCATAACGGAGGCATCCATGCGCAACGAGGCGGATATCTGGGACCACGTCGAGGTTCATCGCGACGATCTGACCGGCCTTGCCGACCGGGTCTGGGGCACGCCCGAAACCCTGTACGGCGAATATAAATCCTGCGCCGAACATACCGCGATGTTGCGGGCAAAGGGGTTTGCGGTCACCGAAAACGTGGCGGGCATTCCGACAGCCGTTATGGGCGAGGCTGGCTCGGGTGGTCCGGTCATTGCGATCCTTGGCGAATATGATGCGCTGCCGGGGCTTAGTCAGGTCGCAGGAATCGCTGAACCGCGCGAACTGACCCCCGGTGGGCCCGGGCATGGCTGTGGGCACAACCTTCTGGGGTCTGCCGCCTTGCTGGCCGCATGCGCGCTCAAGGACTGGCTTGCGGCGACCGGAACACCGGGGCGGGTGCGCTATTACGGCTGCCCGGCGGAAGAGGGCGGGGCCGCAAAGACCTTCATGGTCCGGGATGGTGCGTTTGATGACGTCGACGCGGCGATCACCTGGCATCCCGACTGCATGACGCGGGTCGATGACCCGGTCAGCCTTGCCAATACCCGGATGGATTTCACATTTCATGGCCGTTCCAGCCACGCCGCCGCCTCGCCCCATCTTGGCCGCTCGGCGTTGGACGCGGTCGAGCTGATGTCCGTCGGGGTGAACTATCTGCGCGAACATTCGGTGCAGGACGCGCGGATCCACTATGCCTATCTGGACGCCGGCGGGTTTGCCCCGAACGTGGTGCAGGCCAAGGCAAAGGTCCGCTATTCGATCCGTGCGCTGCAACTGGCGGAAATGCTGGCGCTGG
>JAUSPL010000298.1 GCA_030656535.1 Gemmobacter sp. | reverse complement strand
CCGCCCATCAGCTCTTCCTTGATGATGCGCTCGGCCTCGCGGTCGGCCTTGGTCACGAAATCGCCCGGACCCTTGGTCGAAACCTGCAGGTTTTCCACCTCGCGAAAGTCCTTGACCAAGCTACGCCCGGCCTTGCGGGCGGCCTTAATCATCAGGTTGAGGTTAGCACTGCCTTGCATGGGACGCTCCTGCCGTTCAAGGCGGACCCTATACGCGCTGAGACGCAAGATGGAAAGGGGGCCGCGCAGGGAGAATAAGGGAAGTGCCCCGCCTGCGAAGGCACGTGGGGACGATTGCGCCGCAGGCGGGGTTGGGGGGGAGGGGGATAATGCCCCCGGTACATGCTGAAATGGTCACCGAACAAACACCTGCGGCTTGAACAACCACCGCAGCCTTCACCCGTCTAAGCGGACTCTGTATCATCCCCGTGACACCGCAAGCCGGGGGGCAAGACAGTTGCCAGACCCGGCCCTCGGCACCCCTTGTGGACCTTGAGTTCCACGTCGACCAGACGGTGGTCCTGTGCCTTGGGCGTCTGTGGCGGGCGTGACGGGGTGTCTGGCATACGGGGCGCTGTCGCGTTTTGCCAAACGCTTGCAGCAAACCCGGGAAGGCAAGCATTTCCCGCCGCCTTGCCCCCCGGCCCGAATTGACTTGGGCTGTCATTCCCGCAACATGCCGCAACGACAGAAAGGACCATGAATGGCCGCCAAGATCACCGGGACATTGCCGATGCGCGCAAAAGCTGTCCCTGCGCAAGGAAACCCCGGGCAAAGCAGCGCAAAACCGGCGGTTCAGATCAATATCGCAACCCCCGCCTACCGATCGACCTATGCCGGGGTATACATGACGTCGATCTTTGACCTCTTGGGACGCAAACCCGCAAATGTCGGGTTCTCGTTTTCCAGTGTCGACTACGCCGATATCGTCATGTCGCGCAACTATCTGATCTCGAACTTCTATTACCACAAACCGGACTGCGACTACTTGCTGTTTCTGGACAATGACATGGGGTTCAAGGCAGAGCTGATCGCCCAGATGCTGGCCCTGAACCAGGACGTGGTCGGGGTGATCTATCCAAAGCGCACGCTGGATCTGCGGCAGTTGCAGACCAGCGCCGGGCAGGACTATGACGCCGCCTATGCCAAAGCCTGCAGCTTTATCGGCACACCGCTGCCGGGTCATCCGATCCTGAACGGTTTCGCGCAGGTGGACCGGATCGGCACCGGGATCTTGCTGATCTCGCGCAAGGCTATTGACCGCATGATCACCACCCTGCCTGAAATTGTCGACGGCGATCAGATCAAGGGAACCCCGTTTGCATCCAAGTTCGAAAACTTCCTGACGCCGTTCAACAAGGTTGTCGAGAACGGCCGCGAGTTGTCCGAGGACTTCAGTTTTTGTCACCGCTGGGTGAAGGGGTGCGGCGGAAGCATTTACGCCAACGTGAACCAGCCGGTCAAACACGTCGCCGAAATCGTGATCGAAACCAGCTATATGGCATCAAAAGGCTAAGCAAGCTCGTCCCTACTGCCGCGTGATCCCTCTTGCCGTCCACCGCGCGCCTGTGCACGTGGCGGCGGCGTGGTTCATCGACGCCGGGGCCCCCAAAGGCCTTAGCCGGGGGCAGTCAGGTCCAGCACCTTCACCCCCGGGCAAACCGCGCGTGCGATGTCGCACAGGTGCCGATGGTGCGTCAGATAGATCACCTGCCCGGTGCGCGCCATGTCCGACAGCAAGGTAAACGCCTCGGCAGACCGGTCATCGTCAAAGGTTTCCATGATGTCATCCGCGACAAAGGGCACCGGGGTACGGCTGCGGGCCAATTCGTGATAGCCCGCGATCCGCAGCGCAAGGTACAACTGGAACCGCGTGCCTTTGGACAGATCGGCCGCCAGTTTCGCCCCGCCATCCTGCGCTTGCGCCATCAGCACCTCGCGCGGGCCATCGGGCTGCGCTGCAAGGCCGGTGTAGGCGCCTCGGCTCAGGACGCCAAAGGCATCCGAGGCATGGGCCAGCATCGCGCTGCGGTGTCCGTCTCGGTACCTACGCAGTCCCTGTTCGACCAGCGCAATCCCAAGCCGGCGCGCCAGGTGTTCGCGGGCACGGTCCTCGAGGTCCATCAAGATGGTCTGACGCTCTGTGTCCAGCCGTGCCACCGCATCATCGCCGCCCACGGCGTCCAGTTGCCGCCGCGCCTCGGACAGCCGGGCAAACCGGTCCTCGGATGTCTGACGCAACACCAGCACCTCTGCCTCGGTCTGTGCCACTTCGCGCTCCAGCTCGCTGCGGTCAAGGGATAGAATCCCATTCTCTGCGCCCATAGGGTCGTCTGTGCCAAGCCCTGGCCCACCCTGCCCCGGTTCCGCCAGATCGCTGGCATCCACGCGCACCGGGGGCGACAATTCAGGGTCCGCAAGGGTCGCCCGAATATCCGTGATATCGCGGCGCAGATCGGTGGCACGACGACAGGCCAGCAACGTCGCGGACAGACCCGACAGGTCCGTGCAAAGGTCTGCTGCAATGGCATCCAGCGCCTGCGACACCCCGATCAAGGCGTCGGTGTCATCTTGGTGCGCCCGGTGTGCGTCCGCCTGTTCAGCCAAAAGCCGGTGCCGCGTGTCATGCGCTTTTTCAGCGTCACGCAGGCGCTGCGACAGGTCGGCCCAGCGCGGCGGGGTCGCAAGCCCCAGCCCCTGCCCGATCGCCGCCATGGCCGTCTGAAACCGGGTGCGGTTGGCCTCCATCTTGGCGATACGGTCTGCCAGT
>JAUSPL010000296.1 GCA_030656535.1 Gemmobacter sp. | reverse complement strand
CTACGAAATGGTGCTGCGCTCGATGCGCAAACGCTATGACGGGGTGTTTTCCGCCATTGAGGGCACATTTGACATCATTTTGATCTACGCGGCACCCTTGTTGCGCCCCGAGCCGTTGATAGTGCTGGTGTTGGGCGGCATGTTGGGCGGCATTCTGGCCGACTGGGCCGGGCGGCAGTGGCGCTAGGGCCATTGCGCAAAGGCAGGGGTCGGCTTTCATGACAGACTTCTTTTTCTATGGCACGCTGCGCCATGCGCCGCTTCTGGATCGTGTGCTTGGTCGACAGGTGGACCGGACCCCGGCGCGACTGGACGGTTTCGCGGTCAGTTGGGCCGAAGGTCAGCCGTTTCCGATGATCGAGCAGCGCCCCGGTGCCGTAGCCGAGGGCATATTGGTGCACGGCCTGACAGACGCGGATGTCGCGCGTCTGGACTTTTATGAAGGCTGCTTTGATTACAGCACCACCGAGGTCGTTGTGCAGGGCGGCGCCTGCGCGCGGGTCTATATGCCGGCACTGGGGGTTTGGTCGCCGGGTGCGCCTTTTGTGCTGGCGGATTGGGTTGCGCGGTTCGGGCCGGTCGTCGTGGCGACGGCGGGCGATTTCATGGCGCAGGCGGGCCAGCGTCCGGCGCGTGACGTCTTGCGACGCTATGGGCTGATGCTGGTGCGGGGGGCGTCTCGGGTCAGGGCGGCGCTGGGTTTGCCCGAAACGCAGCGTAGGACCGCCCGGCCTGCGGACATCGACGTGATCGCCCGCCGCGACCCCTATGCCTATTTCTTTTCGGTCGAGGAATACGACCTGCGCCACACCCGGTTTGATGGAACCATGTCGGACGTGATGACACGGGCGGTCTTTGTTTCCGGCGATGCGGCGACTGTGCTGCCCTATGATCCGGTGCGCGATGTCGTGATGCTGATCGAGCAGTTTCGCGTCGGCCCCTTCGCGCGCGGAGATGTGAACCCTTGGCTGTTGGAACCCATCGCTGGCCGTGTGGATGCCAATGAGACACCCGAGGCCTGCGCCCGCCGCGAGGCGGTCGAAGAAGCCGGGATCGCGCTGCGCGACCTTTTGCCGATTGCCAACTACTATCCCAGCCCCGGCGCCAAGGCAGAATTCATGTATGCCTTTCTGGGGCTTGCGGATTTGCCCGAAACAGCCGCCGGTCTGGGCGGGCTGGCCGAAGAGGCCGAGGACATCCGGTCGCACATCGTGCCGTTTGCGCGGCTGATGGAACTTGTCGCCTCGGGCGAGGCGTCGAACGGTCCGCTGATCTTGTCGGCCTATTGGCTGGCGGCGAACCGCGACAGGTTGCGCGCGCACGGTTGAGTTGCTTGTTTTTCGCCGCCCTTCCGCCTAAACCAAAGCCAGCAGAAACGAAGGATGCCCGCGATGCGCATGTGCAGCGACCTGGCCGACAGCATCGGCAAGACCCCCCTGATCCGGCTGAAAAAGGCCAGCGCCGTGTCCGGCTGCGAGATCTACGGCAAAGCCGAATTCATGAATCCGGGCCAATCGGTCAAGGATCGCGCGGCGCTTTACATCATCAGGGATGCGGTGGCCAAGGGGCTGTTGAAACCCGGCGGCACGATCGTCGAGGGCACGGCGGGCAATACCGGCATCGGGCTTGCGCTGGTGGGTGCGTCGATGGGCTTTCGCACGGTGATCGTGATCCCGGAAACCCAAAGCCAGGAAAAAAAGGACATGCTGCGGCTTGCGGGCGCGGAACTGGTGCAGGTGCCTGCGGCGCCCTATTCCAACCCCAACAACTATGTCCGCTATTCGGGCAGGCTTGCCGCCGAATTGGCCAAGTCTGAACCCA
The DNA here is from genome assembly GCA_030656535.1 of Gemmobacter sp. GTDB lineage: Bacteria > Pseudomonadota > Alphaproteobacteria > Rhodobacterales > Rhodobacteraceae > JAUSPL01. The sequence continues at coordinate 684 of JAUSPL010000296.1, read as the reverse complement.
ACGGGGCGATCTGGGCCAACCAGTTCGACAACACGGCGAACCGGCAGGCGCATGTCGAAACCACCGGCCCGGAAATCTGGGACCAGACAGGTGGCAAGGTGGACGGCTTCATATGTGCGGTCGGCTCGGGGGGGACGCTGGCCGGGATGGCGATGGCGTTGCAACCCAAGGGCGTCAAGATCGGCCTTGCCGATCCCGAAGGCGCCGCCCTGCATTCGTTCTATACGGAAGGTGTGCTGAAGTCGCAGGGATCGTCGATCACCGAAGGCATCGGTCAGGGCCGGATCACCGCGAACCTGGAGGGTCTGACCCCCGATTTCAGCTATTGCATCCCGGACGCCGAGGCGCTGCCCATCGTGTTCGATCTGCTGTCCGAAGAGGGGCTGTGCCTTGGCGGATCATCCGGCATCAACGTGGCGGGCGCGATCCGCATGGCGCGGGATCTGGGGCCGGGGCATACGATTGTGACCATTCTGTGCGATTATGGCACGCGGTATCAGTCCAAGTTGTTCAACCCTGAATTCCTGCATGCCAAGGGTCTGCCGGTGCCGGAATGGCTGGACCGTCCGGGCCTCGTCTTGCCCGAGGTCTATCAAGGTTGATGCGCGGCATGAGGCGGTCTTTGCCAGCCCTCGTTCTGGTCCTTTTGGCGTTGTTCAGCGCGGTGCCTGCGGGTGCGCAGAC
>JAUSPL010000290.1 GCA_030656535.1 Gemmobacter sp. | reverse complement strand
ATCTGCGCTTCAGTGAAACGGCTTTTCCTCATGTCGTCTGCTCCTTCAGGTTGGGCAGACTCTACATCACGGCGAGGGAACTTCCGGGGGGCAGGTCATCGGCTTTCCAACATCAGGCGCTGTTCTTCCTCGATGAGGCGCTGGTGCCTGATTTGCACCACGCCCCGGATGGATTTCGACTTCCGACCGCACTGCGGTTTTACGCAACAAACGCTTGCAACAAGACCGCGCCCGAAAAAAGGTAATGCAGGCCTGCGCATCGGGATGTGCGAGCCAGCGGCGTCGTAGACAGGTGGGCTTGACTCTGAACTGTGCAGCCGCGTCGACATGCGCGGCATGCTCTGGGTCTTCCCGGCGCTGACTGCTGTCGAATGCGCGGGTAGCTGCGCCCTCTTCGAATGCGAAGAGGGTCGCCTTCATACGTTTAGCGCATGTCTGCTGATCCGCCAATCGCTGCCCCTTCTGGCATAATCGAACGTTGCTGAGAACGGCAGTGCAAAAGTTTGCCACGGAAGTGGCGAGATAGTCTTGCTGCGGGCAGCGTAAAACTTTGCCACTTTGGCCCTTTCTGGCGACAGGGGGGCGGGGGTATTTTGATCGTGGAACTCTATCGGAAGGTCCGTCTCGCGCGTCGGGGCGGCATGAGCGAACGCGCTGCAGCAGTTCACTTTGGGGTGTCGCGCGCGAGCGTGAAGAAGATCATGGGGTTTTCGGTGCCGCCCGGCTATCGGCGCACGGCGGAGATCAAGCGGCCGAAGCTGGACGGTATCACCGGCTTCATCGACTAGTGGCTGCGGGCAGACCTCAGCCAGAACCGCAAGCAACGGCATACCGTGAAGCGGGTTTTTGAAAGGCTTCGGGACGAGCTCGGGTTCAAGGGCGGCTACACGACGGTCAAAAATTACGTCCGTGAACATGGCCTGCGAAGCCGCGAGATGTTTGTGCCACTGGCACATGCTGCTGGCCATGCCCAAGCTGACTTCGGCGAGGCCATGGTGGTGATTGGAGGCGTGGAGCAGAAGGCGCACTTCTTCGCGCTGGATCTGCCCCACAGCGATGCGTGTTTTGTTCGGGCCTACCCGGCAGCCGTTTCCGAGGCTTGGATTGATGGCCACGTCCATGCCTTTGCCTTTTTCGGGCGGGTGCCGCAGTCAGTGCTTTATGACAATGATCGGTGCCTGGTGGCGAAGATCCTGCCGGATGGCACACGCAAGCGGACCAAGTTGTTTAGCGGGTTCTTGTCGCATTATTTTATCCATGACCGCTATGGTCGGCCCGGCTAAGGCAACGATAAGGGCGCGGTTGAAGGCCTGGTTGGATATGCACGGCGCAACTTCATGGTGCCCATCCCCCGTTTTGCGACATGGGACGCCCTGAACGTCTGGCTGGCAGAGCAATGTCGCAAGCGTCAGGCGGATGTCTTGCGTGGGCACAGCGAGAGCATCGGGCAACGGTGTTTGAAGCTCCTATATTTGTCAAGTTGCCTGTGGGGTGGGCAGCGGCGCACAAAGATGGCGAAAGATCTCACGCACGATGTATCGCTTGACGCAGCGGATAATGTCTCGCCGCGTTTTGCCTTCTGCTGTCCTTTTGGCTGCATAGGTTTTCGTCGGTTGATGATCGCGCATGCGCACGATGGCAACGCGATAGAGCGCGGCATTTGCCTGCCGGTTGCCGCTGCGGTTCAGGCGCATGCGGTTGGTCTTGCCGCTTGAGGCCGGAATCGGACAGACACCACAAATCTTGGCCAGCGCCGCTTCGGATCTGATGCGCTCTGGATTGTCCCCGACGAGGATCAGCATCTCCGCCACGGTCAGGGTAGAGATGCCATGCGATTTCATCAGTTCGGGCGCTTTTTCACGTGCCATGTGTTCGAGTGCCTGCTCATGGGCATGGATTTCTTCGTGCAAAGCCAGCCAGCGGCGCGCAATCGCACGCATCGCGGCCTTGGCCGATGCGGTCGGCGAAGTGATCTGTCCCGGTCTGAGCCCCGCGACGTGTAGCACCAGAGCGGTGCGGCCCTTAATCTGGTCGACAGTATCCCGCAGATCCATAAGTGCGTTGATGATCAATGTTTTCAATGTGATCATCGCTTGCGATTTGGCTTTAACTGCACTGTCGCGTGCAATCTTGATATGCCGTATCATTTCCGAAGATCCGGTCTGCGTCTTGGCCAAGGAACTGGCCTGTCCGTTCAGAACAGATCTGGCCGCACTTTCTGCATCAAGGCTGTCGGATTTGCCATGAAGATAGCGCAGCTGGCGGTTGGGACGCATCACATCCACGACCATGTGCCCCTTTGCCAGCAAATCTCGGGACAGTCCCGCGCCATAGGAGCCGGTGCCCTCGATGCCAAAGGCTCTGATACTGCCGAGCTCGGAGGCCCATGCTTCGAGATCGCGATACCCTTGACGGGTCGTCGGGATCGTCATCCCGCCGAGGCGTGTGCCTTGGGTATTGATCGCGACAGCAATGTGGTTGGATTTATGCGTGTCAACGCCGATGATGACCTGGTCCATGGATGCCCTTTCGCTGAAATGGCCCGAGCATCGGTCGAAGGGGACAGGACTGTGATGGTACGCAACCGTCAGGCTCCTATGAAGTCACCTCTTGCCCGCTGCCGGGGCAGCCTGATGGTCGACAGATCAAACAAAAGACACGCGGTCATTCAAAGAAAGAGTCAGACCATCAAGTTGCAATATCACACTCACAGTCAAAGCAGTTGTCGCCTGGTTTCGTTTTAGGCTGCGCGTTTGGCTGGCCCGGCCACGGGTCCGCCGCCGCCAGCTTCTTGGGTGAGCGCGCCGTCGGACCCATGACCTCCGCACCCGGCATTCGGCCGTTCCGGGTTCAGCCAGACGGAGGCTGTGGGCTGCCAGTTGCGCGTCGGGCCTGACCAGCGTTCGGGCCGGGCGGCTCGGGCCAAGACGTAGACCTGATGTCGGCTGGCGAGCAGCGCACAATCTTCGCCGCGGTGACGCTGATCGGGTGTCACGAAGCGCAGCGCGCTGTGGCGATGGTCAAGGTTATACCAGAGCACGAAGCCCTGAACCCAGGTCCGCGCCGCGTCTATCGTCTTGAAGCCGCGGTCGGGCCAGTTGGGCGTGTACTTGCAGGTCCTGAACAGCGCCTCGGAGAACGGATTGTCGTTCGACACCCGCGGTCGGCTGAACGACGCGATGACGCCGAGCCGCTCCATGGTGGCCTTCATCGTTGCACCCTTCATGGGACTACCGTTGTCGGCATGGAGCACCAACGGGCCGGTGAGGCACTTTTCAGCCCAGACTGCGCGCTCCAGAACCTGCGCGGCGAAGTCGGCCGTCTCGCGGTCATGGACTTCCCAACCGACGATCTTCCGGCTGAAGATGTCGACGATGAGATAGAGGTAGAAAAAGGCCCCGGCGATCGGCCCCGGCAGCCACGTTATGTCCCACGACCAGACCTGGCACGGCGCCTTGGCCTCGAAGCTGGTGGGCGGCTTGCGGCGTGTGGCCGGCCGGGCGCGACCGCGGCGATGGTTCTGGCCGCGCTCGCGCAACACCCTGTAGAAACTGGATTCCGAGGCGATCCAGATGCCCTGGTCGGCCAGTCGGGGCACGATCTGGCTGGGGGGAAGGCTGGCGAACTCAGGAGTGCTGCAGATCGCCACGATACGGTCGCGCTCCACATCGCTCAGCTTGCCGGCAGGCTCGGGATGCTCGGCGAAGGGGCGGCGATCGTCGCAGATTGCACCCTCCGGCCCCGTCCAGCGCTGCAGGGTGCGTGCGTTCAGGCCAAGCTCGGCACAGGCGGCGGCCTGGCGCGCGCCGGCCGCCATGGCCTTGTCGATCAGGGCAACGATGTCACTGCGATCCGGGGTGGCGGTCATTCGTCCTCGCCTGCGCGGCCCCAGATCGCCTCGGCCTTTTTTCTGAGGATCATCAGCGCTGCGGCTTCCGCCAGCGCCTTCTCCTTGCGGGCCAGATCCCGTTCCAGCTCCTTGATCCGCTTCTTGTCGTCCTTCGTCTCGCGCGAGATCCGGCTCGCCGCCGCACGCTCCCAGTCGTTCGCCCGCTCGCAGGCCTCGCGCCACACGCCGAGCTGCTCAGGATAGACGCCCCGGCGGCGGCAGTATTCGCCAAGCTCTGCCGCGTTCATCGACGCCGTCTCGATCACCGCCGAAAGCTTGTCGCGCGAGGTCCAGCCCTCCGGCCCGGCATTGGCATCGGGCAGAAACTGTCCCTTCGCCCGCGCCTCGGTCCGCCACTTCGCCAGCGTCGCCTGGCTGATCCCTTCTTCCTGGGCCAACTGGCCCAACGGCATGTTGTTCGGCGGCAGCATCTTCGTCAGAACCGCCGCCTTCCTCTCCAGTGAATACGCCAAATCGTCATCCTGTCCCGCCCGCATCAGGGTATACTTTCAAAAGTACTGCAGGCGACAACTGTTCTGACTGAGGGGGTGTGCAACCTCTACGCAAACACGATGCCTTCGTCCGCGATGCGCCAGCTATTTGCTGTGGATGCCGCGCGGGACAGGCTCGGCAATGCGGAACCGCTGCCGTCCATCTTCCCCAAGGGCATGGCGCCGATCATTGGCATCGACGCCGACGGCACCCGCTGGCTGGAAAACGCCCATTGGGGCTTCGTCATGCCCCAGATGTCGAAGAAGACCGGCGAGCCGATCCAACCGAAGGCCGTCAACAATGCGCGGGATGACAAGCTGCGCAGCTCGCGCTTCTGGACAAAGAGCTTCGAGGATCGCCGCTGTCTGATCCCGGCCTCCAGCTTCTGCGAGACCAAGGGGCGCAACCCTGCGACCTACGTCTGGTTCGGTGTGAAGGGTGTGACGTGGCACGGCCGCCCTTTGCCCTGGCCGGCCTCTGGCGCGCCTACAAGGGCAACTACGGCGGCGGCGAGGAGCGCGAGCTACTTACCTCGTCCATGGTCACGACCACACCGAACGAGCTGACCCGGCAGACGCATCCGGACCGCACTCCATGCATCCTCGATCCGGACGACTACGAGACCTGGCTGACCGGCACGCCCGATGAGGCCTTCACGCTGATCAAGCCCTTTCCGGCCGACCGCATGGTGATCCACCAGAGCGGTGAGGGCCTCAAGTCCGATCACGCTGGCTTGGACAACGTAGGATAGTCAGCTGCCGCCGGGTCATCGCTTGAAACCGGGTGGATCCCGTGACAATGATGATATAACATTACATGAACATTTGAGGAGTCGCGGATGCCCGTTTTTCCGGTCGAAGCCCCGATCCCTCTTGGAGGGCAAACAGTTTCCCTTCTGCTCACATCGGTCAGCGCCGGTTTTCCATCCCCCGCGGGCGATGATCTCGAGGACGAGATTGAACCGCCCCGGGTTTACCGGAGGGCAAAACTCTCGGAGAATTGCCCGTTATGGAACAGACATCAAAGAAGAAGACCTCTAAGCCGTATTCGCCTGAGTTCCGCGAGCGCGCGGTTCGGCTGGCGATGGAACACCGCGATGAGTATCAAAGCGAAGCTGCGGCGCTGACGGCGATTGCAGGTAAATTGGGCTGTTCGCCAGACAGCCTTCGCGTTTGGGTTCGCTAGGCCCAGCGTGATGGCGGCGAACGGTCAGGCCAGACGACAGCTGAGAAGCTACGGATCAAAGAGCTTGAACGCGAGGTGCGCGAACTCAGGCAAGAAATGAGATCCTGAAGAAAGCGTCAGCGTATTTTGCCCAGGCGGAGCTCGACCGCCCGTTCCGCAAATGACTGCTTTCATTGAAGAACATCGCGAGATGTATGGGGTCGAGCCGATCTGCCGGACACTGCAGTTCGCCCCGTCGACCTATTATGACCGGCGGGCCATCGTGTGTGATCCTGACCGGGCGTCATCCCGGGCCAAATCGGACGCCGCCCTGAGCGTCAAGATCGACGCGGCCTGGGATGCCAACCGCAAGCTCTATGGCGCGCGGAAGATCTGGCATGTTTTGCGACGGCAGGGTGAAGACGCCGCCCGCTGCACCGTGGAACGGTTGATGCGCCGCTTGGGCATCAAAGGTTGTTCGGGGCAAAAAGGTCATCACGACCAACCCGGACACTTCTCTGCCCTGCCCGGACGACATCGGCGTTTTTCGCAGAAAAAAGCGCCTTTGGTGAACCGCCTGTTCATGGCAGATCGGCCGAACAAACTGTGGGTTTCAGATTTTACCTACGTGCCCACATGGTCGGGAACAGTCTATGTGGCGTTCGTGATCGATGTGTTTGCCCGACGGATTGTGGGGTGGCGCGCCTCGACATCGATGAAAACCCAGTTTGTGCTCCCCTCTCGGCAGATTTGCCCTGCAAATCGCCTGCCGGGCAACGGACGCACTGGATCAGGCTATCTGGCAAAGAAAGACACAAGATAACAAAAGCTTGGTGCATCAC
>JAUSPL010000289.1 GCA_030656535.1 Gemmobacter sp. | reverse complement strand
GTCCACAAGCCCCATTTCGACTTGACCGCCAGCCAGGCCTGCAAACAGAGGATCATGGCTGTGCGTGATCGGCAAAATACGATGATCTCGACCGGCAGCCTACGATCTGTTCGACGGACTGAACCGTGGACGGCAGCAAGTCGAAGGGCAAGACAATGATCAATCGCCAGACCCGGCTGACAACGCGTGCCTTGCTGCGTTTGAAAACCCTGCCGACGGTCTGGCCGTTGTGAAACGCCCTATAGCTGCTTGCAGCTGCATCGTGCTTTTCCCACGCAAACAGTCCAGTTGACGCGAGCGATGCGGAGGAGGGACTTGCATCGGCATGATCCAATGCAGCCAGAATGCGCAAGGCATCCAGATCATCAGGCTTGCGCTTCAAAACTGTTGCTATTTGCGTGCGCATTCATGACGCTCCTTACGGTGCATCCCGGGGATACGTTGGATGACGCAATCGATATGATCCATACTTCCAGTCTCCCTTTCACGATCGGGGCTGGGCAGCATCTTGGTTCCACCAAACCGCCAGCCGCCGGGCAGCCTCCAGTCCTTCCTCGACAGAAGGGAATTGTGCAGCAAGAGGCATCTGTGTGTCGAGTTGAGGGGTGTCCATCACCAAGCCCAAGGATCGACCGGCTGCGCGGATGTAGCCGCCCACGTCGGAGAGGTCCGTGGGCACAGCAATCTGGCCCGCACGCGCCGCCCAACCGCCAAGCATGATCTTGACCGAAGCCGAAGGCGCGGCGCTGTCGCGACATTGCAACGACATCCGGGGGCGCGGCAGATCGGCCCAAGTGCGCAGCGTTCGGGGCACATCGAAATAGATCGCATGCGACCCACTTGGCCGCACCCCGTTGCCGTTCGGATTGAGCTTTGTCACCAGCATCGGAAAGTGCTGTCGGACAAACAGATCGTATTCGGCAAAGAAGGCGGCGCTGTTCGGGTTCGGTTCCGGATCGTAGGGGGTTGATGCCTGAAGGATGGCGGCATCGAGCAGCGCAAGATGCGCGCCGGAGGTAGAACTGCGCAATGACTCGTATGACATCCGATGGTCGAACCTATGGGCATATCGGCTGGCGCGCAGATAGATCTCCGGGGCAAGCAAGACAGAGTCTGCGCTGATGCCAACCGACTGCAGCGCTGCAATGCTGGCCACGTAACGGTCGGGCTGGGGATCGCCCGAACGCGTGACGCTGTAGCCCGGGTCGATCTTGTTCTCGACCAGAAGCAGACTGCCATCTGTCAGGTGCAATTCGATGTCGATACTGCCGCGGTGCCCTGCGCCACGGTGCGGGGTTTGGCCCCGGACCTCTTTCAGAGTGGTCCCACGGCTGCGGCCAGCCAAATCCAAAAAAGGTTGACCGGAAGTCGGGATCGCGTTCCAGCAGGGCAATAAGCAAGGCATCGGTCTGGCGTTCCTAGATGCGGGTCAAGGGTATGGTCCTTCAAAGAGGGTCAATGGCGGCGGCGGTAGCGGGCGCCGCGATGCCCGTCTTCAATCGGAAAAAAGGTGACGATCTGCCCGCTTCTGTCGCTCAGCCTTCGCGCGCAGCATAGGCTTGAGGAGCGAAGGCTGGTTTCAATCTCTGTTCGAGGCTGGGCCTGTCAGCGGTAATGGATACAACATCCGGTCACGAACGTTCGCATCCTCTACGTTTCCGATGAAGATATCGCCGCATTCAATCGGCGTTTTTTGACGCTGGCACAGATGCAGATCGAATTTGGCCTGCACCGACACACTTGCGCAGCGAGGCTCCGAGAGGCCGGAGTGGCACCGTTCTCACCACATGGGCAGGATTTCGGATCGCATTTCGAGCGGGAGAAGGTTGAAAAGGTGGTGTGCAGCATGCGCACCTGACCAACAGTCACATTCTCGACCGAACACCGTCTGCCATCAGACTTTGAATAGGATTTGTGCGTCTACTGCAGGCCGAAGATCCTCAAAAACCAACTTTTGTCGAAAAGTCGGTCTTTGGATGTCGAACAACAACAAATTGAAGGCAGAAGTGGCGACCCCGGGACGACTCGAACGCCCAACATCCTGATTAGAAGTCAGGTGCTCTATCCAGTTGAGCTACGGGGCCGTATCTCCTCGATAACGGTTCCGAGAGCGGGTGCAAGTGTTTCACGCTTCCCTCCCCGCTTGTTTCGTTCCTCTTTTTGACCACAGAGGCTCTGCTCGGAGTTCAGGTGCGCATTCCAGTTGAGCTACAGGGCCATGATTCGCATCATAGCTGTTCGAAAAATGGTTCGCAACCTGCTGCCACCTTGCTAACCGGTTGTCTTGTTGTCTTGTTTTGCAGCAACGATCTGCCAGGGGCGACGACCTGTCCTGCCAGCACGCAACACCATCGAAATACACGGCGACGACGCTGGCCGGACACCCCTTGACGCGCAAGTCACGGCAGGCTGCGGGTCATGAAGACACTGTTGGGGTCCGCAACGTAGCCTTCGAACGGTCCACATTCGGCGAAACCGGCTGTGGCATACAAGGCGCGGGCGGGAGCAAAAACCGGCTCGGCCCCGGTTTCCAGACTGATCCGTGTCGCTCCCATGTCACAGGCGGCGGCGACCAGATGATCCAGCAGGCGGCGTGACAGGCCCCTGCCCCGGGCCTCGGCAATCACATGCATGGATTTGATTTCGGCGTGGTCTTGGGCGATCAGCTTGATCGCACCCATACCCAGAACGACAGCGCCCTCTCGCAGGGAAAAGAACGCAACCTTGGAATCCGCAAGCGCAGAAGCCGGCAGCGCATGCACGCTTTCGGGCGGACTTGACGCCCACATGAGGTCCAGATGGCGCTGCAAAAGCGGGGCAACATCTGGCGCAAGCGGGCTGTCGCGACGAATTTCGAGCATGGCGTGCCTTTCGGGCGGGTGTGAAACAGACTTGGGTGAACTGCACCGACGTGACCGAAGGCTGATGTGTTCAACGCCATTGCAATCATACCCGGGACCTTCAGCTTTGCAAAGAAGCTGTCCTTGGGCCAAGCGACCTTAACGCAGACGATGGGCGGGTGATCAACGTTTGTCGAACACGGCTGCTTCAGACAGCGGCAAAGCGATCCTCGAACTGTCTGGACGTCACGCGGTGCCTTTGGCCACGGTCACGGCACCAGAGGGTGGTATGGCTGGCCAGTACTTGCACCTGAGCGCCAAGGCAGAACCTGACCCGGCCTGTCGGTCGCCGGTGAAAAGCCAGAAAGGTTTGTCCCTGTTTCACAAGGTCATGCGCGTAAATAGCAGGGGTCAGATCGGCTTCGGGGCGTCCGGAATGCCCTTGCAGCCAACCGGACCTGCAACTTGGCAAGAAGCCCCCTTATCTGCCGCTGATCTGGAAACTAGCTGCCCGGCGGAATTGCCAGAACATCAACGGTTGAATCCCTCAGAACCTGTTGTGCCACGCTGCCCAGAACAAGCCGCGCGACCGCCCCCTTGCCTTGGGTGGAGATCACGATCATGTCTGCCTTCAACTCCTCCGCCGCCCTGAGGATTTCCTTGGCGACGGTCGTCTCTTCATAGCGCACAACCATTTCAGCCTGAGAAAGGCCGACCTGCGCCATAGCCGCCGACAGATTTTGTCGGGCGTCAGCCCGCAAATCCGCAAGGTAGTCCTGCTGACCCGCCTTGCCCATGGAATCGGACATGGCAAGACGCAGCGCGGGCGCGTCAAACACGCTCATGACGGACACCTGCGCCCCGGCACCAATTCCCAACCCCACAAAACGCCTGAGCGCGCTGCCCGCATTGTCAGACAGGTCAGTCGTCAACAGGATTTGGCGCCATGGACCGACGGGCGGGCCATTCACCATCAAGACCGGGCAAGACACCGACCGGATCGTGCGCTCGGCCGTCGTGCCGACAAAGGCATCGCGCAGAATCTGGCGACGATGCGGACCGATAACCAGAAGGTCGGGCGCTGCGTTGGCGGCGGCCTTGACGATCCCGGAAAAGGGGTCGTCCAGCAAGACCTGCGAACTGCACGACACCCCATCCATGTCTTTCAGCGTGCGGGCAAGTTCACCCAGCAGTTGCCTGGCATCGTTCACCTCGTGATCGACGATCCGGCGCGGCCGATCATCATCCACCACATGCACCAGATCCAATGCAGCACCTTCCGCGCGGGCAAGCAACACGGCGCGCCGCAGCGCACGGTCGGACCGTTCAGAAAAATCTGTGGCCAGCATGATCCGCTGCATTGCGTACCTCCAGTCATTCGGGTGATCTTCATGAAATCACATGCGATCGCGTCCTTGTTTGATGCAGATCAATCAACGCCGGCGAACCTTCGCTATAGTCCACGAAATGAACACAAGATGTGAAAAAAATGCCGCATGAGGCTTATCAGGCGGTCAAGGCGGTCGGGTCAGGGCCTTCGATCAGCAAAACGGGCGACCTCGATGACAGTGCCGCAGTGGTGATTTGGCGCGCGTCCCGGACAACAGGGGTCGTCACCGGCCCGGAAATCGCGATCGACACCGTTTGCTCGGCCCGATGACATGACGCTGACCGACGCGCACGCCCGCACCGCCGCCATTTGCCTGGTCGAACCGGATGCCAGCCCCCAAGGGCTGACCCAACAACAGGTCGCGCGCAGACTGGCCGAGCATGGGCCGAACCCCCTGCCAGCAGTGCAGACGCGCGGGCCGATCCTGCGGTCCCTTCGGCAATTCCACAACGCGGTGATCTCTGTTTTGCTGGCTGCTGCGCGCGCGGCCCCAAAGCGGTCTTGCCAGCCGCTATCGCGATCACGGTCGCACAACACGCCGCACCCTGCCTGCCACCGATTCAGGTCGCATGGGGTACAAGGCGCGTCCCGCTTTGGGATGACCTCGTCATTGTCGCCATTGGTGGGGCCTTCTTCGCCATCATCGAAACCGAACAACAAATCAGATTGGGATTGAAGCGATGAGCAGAACTCCGAAAAAAGAACGCAGCGTCGCGACTGGGCAAGGTGCCGCGCAGCTTCCGGCGGTGATCGCACCCCTGCCCGCGCGCCCACACGACCATCCACATCGGAACCTTGATCGTGCGGCCTTGGGCGCGATGGCGCGGCTGAGCGGAGGCGTGTCCACCCACGCCTTCATGGAGGCCTGGAGCGACTGGGCGCAGCACATGTCGCGCGCGCCCGGGCGCCAGATGGAACTGGCCGAACACGCGCAGCAAAACGCGCTGAAGCTGGCGGCGCAGGCATTTGGTGCAGGCACGCCGCCGCCCTTTGCCCCAAAAGCCTATGACCACCGTTTCGACCATCCCGATTGGCAACGAATGCCGTTTCAGATGTGGCAACAGGGATTTCTGGCCTTGCAGGATTGGTGGGACCACGCGACCGAGCCAATGCGCGGTCTGCGACCCGAAGATGCCGACCGGACCCGATTTCTTGCGCGACAGACACTGGACCTGATGTCTCCGGCAAACTTTCCACTATTGAACCCCGAAATCATCGCCGAGACGATCAAGACCGGCGGCAAGAACCTGACAGAGGGTGCCGCGCACTTTTCGCATGACATGCTCAAGACGCTGACCGGTCAGCGCGATCCCGCCCCCGAAGCCTGGCAAGTCGGCAAGGACCTGGCCTGCACCCCCGGTCAGGTGGTGTTTCGCAATGACCTGTTCGAGTTGATCCAGTATGCGCCGCAGACCAAACAGGTACAGGCCCGGCCGATCCTGATCGTCCCGGC
>JAUSPL010000288.1 GCA_030656535.1 Gemmobacter sp. | reverse complement strand
CCATGGTGCTGGCCGAAATGACCGAGCTTGGGGCGTTCACCGGCGCGGGTGACGGCATGCGTGCGCTGCATGTCCAGCCGGTGATGATCCGGGGCGGCACCGCACAAGAAGGCACCGCCGAAGGCCACGTCTGGCTGCACGAGCCTCGGGTCGTGATCACCAATCCGGTTGCCGACGACCCGGTCAAGGAAACCGAACGTATCCGGGGCGCCGTTGCGCAGTTGCGGGTGTCGGTGGACGACCTGCTGGCCGCTGTAAGCCTGGACAAGGACCAAAAGGCCGTTCTGGAGGCTTATCGGATGTTCGCCCATTCGCGCGGATGGCTTCGCCGGATGGAAGAAGACATCGCCCGCGGCCTATCAGCCGAGGCGGCGGTGGAAAAGGAACAATCAACTGCCCGCGCCCGACTGGAGCAGGTAGACGATGCCTATTTGCGGGATCGACTGCACGATCTGGACGACCTGTCGTACCGCCTTTTGCGCATCCTGACCGGACAAGGTGCCGACACCGGGGCCGAAATGCCCATGGATCCCGTGCTGGTCGCGCGCAATATCGGGCCGGCAGAGCTGCTGGAATATGGCCGCAAGCTGCGCGGCGTGGTGCTGGAGGAAGGCTCGGTCGGGTCGCATGCCGCCATCGTCGCACGGGCGCTGGCAATCCCCTTGGTCATTCACGCCGACCGCATCACCTCTGAGGCGCTGAACGGGGATCGGATTTTGGTCGACGGCGATCAGGGCATCGTGCATCTGCGGCCCGAAGACACCGTTGCCTCGGCCTTTCGCGACAAGATCGCGATGCAGGCCAAGGCGCAGGAACGCTATGCGTCCTTGCGCGGCTTGCCCGCGACGGCGCTGTGCGGAACCACAATCGGGCTGCACATGAACGCCGGGCTGATGGCCGACCTGCCCAGCCTGGAAGGTTCGGGTGCCGAAGGGGTCGGGCTGTTCCGGACCGAATTGCAGTTTCTGGTCCGAACCAGGGTTCCGGGGCGGTCAGAGCTGGCGGCGCTGTATGCGCGGGTGATGGATGCGGCACAGGGGCGGCGTGTTGCATTCCGGACGCTGGACATCGGGTCAGACAAGGTGCTGCCCTACATGAAGCCGCAAGACGAACCCAATCCCGCGATGGGCTGGCGGGCGATCCGGGTCGGGCTGGAAAAGCCGGGTGTGTTGCGCATGCAGTTGCAGGCATTGCTGCGCGCCGCAAATGGACGCCCCCTGACCATCATGTTCCCGTTCGTGGCGCAGGTTGGAGAGTTCACCCAGGCCCGCGCCCATCTGGATCATGTGGTGGCGCAGGAAAAACGGCTTGGCCATCCCCTGCCCGCCTCGATCGAGGTTGGGGCAATGTTGGAAACCCCCAGCCTCGCATTTGCGCCCAAGGCGTTCTTTGAAGCCGCAGATTTCGTGTCGATCGGTGGCAACGACCTGAAGCAGTTCTTTTTCGCGGCCGACCGCGAGAATGAGCGGGTGCGGCGTCGATATGACACCCTGAACGCCAGTTTCCTGACCTTTTTGAACCTGATCGTCAATCGCTGTGCGCAAAGCAACACGCCGCTGTCGTTTTGCGGCGAGGACGCGGGGCGCCCGGTCGAGGCTGTCGCGCTGGCCGCAATGGGTCTGCGCTCGCTGTCGATGCGGCCTGCGTCCATTGGCCCTGTCAAATCCCTGCTGCGCCGGGTCGATCTGGCCAAGGCCCGAACGCTGATTGATGCGTCGATCATGCGTGGCGACGAATCCGTGCGTCCGACCTTGATGGACTATCTGGCGTCGGTGGACTGACGGTGTCCGGGGGCCCTTGGCGGGCCCCTTTTGTTGCGCGCCCACCTTTGGCGGCGGCTTGTTCGAGCGGCCCATGGCCCGAAGCGGCGGCGACAGGATGAACATTTTTTGGCCAGATCGGCTGCAAAACCCCTTGCCGTGCACGCGGGGCGGTTGCATCGCACGCGCGGTGGTGGCAGATGCGGACTGACCCAACCGGAGCCCCGCCATGATCCCCGCCGCCTATCCCCCCAAGGATGAAATTGCCCGCCTGACCGCGCGTATGCTGCTGGAAATCAAGGCGGTGCATTTCAATGCCCATGAGCCGTTCACCTTTTCCTCGGGGATGAAGGCGCCAACGTATATCGATTGCCGCAAGCTGATCAGTTATCCGCGTATCCGCTCCACGCTAATGGATTTCCTGACCTGCCGGGTGATGGAGGATGCCGGGTTCGAGGCGTTTGATAATATCGCGGGCGGCGAGACGGCGGGCATTCCGTTTGCCGCGCTGGTGGCCGAGCGGATGGCGCTGCCGATGACATATGTACGCAAGAAGCCCAAGGGCTACGGGCGCAATGCGCGGATCGAAGGCGAAATGACGGAGGGGCAGCGGGTGCTGCTGGTCGAGGATCTGACAACCGATGGCGGATCAAAGCTGAGCTTCGTCGATGCGATCCGTGAAACCGGGGCGGAGTGTGCGCATACGGCGGTGATTTTCTACTACGGCATTTTCCCTGAAACCGAGCCCCGGCTGGCGGAACACGGGGTCAGGCTGCATTACCTGTGCACCTGGTGGGATGTTCTGGCCGAAGCAAAGGCA
>JAUSPL010000286.1 GCA_030656535.1 Gemmobacter sp. | reverse complement strand
ATCGTGAAAAGCCTTGCCCAAGAGGGGGCGCGGTTCGGCATTACTGCGAACGCGGTATGCCCTGGCTATATCGCGACTGAAATGGTCATGGCGGTGCCCGAGAAAGTGCGGGAGTCGATTATCGCAGGGATCCCCACGGGCCGTCTGGGCGAGCCCGAAGAGATTGCCCGCTGCGTCGCATTTCTGGTGTCCGATGATGCGGGCTTTATCAATGGGTCGACCATCAGTGCGAATGGCGCACAGTTCTTCGCCTGATTTTTCGGCTTGGCCAATGCCCCCCCTGTCCGCACGCCGGGCAGGGGTTTTTCTTTGGCTTGCGCTTGGTTTGTGCGTATTCTGTGCGGGCAGGCGTAGTTCGCCTGAAAATTAGACGTATTGCCTTGCGGCAGCCACCGGGCAGCTGTTGGACTGCGACTGTTTGTGACAACACTGCGTTTGGCGTGCCAGCTTCAGCCATCATTCATACCAGAGGTTAGCCCGATGTTTCACCGTGCCCTTACTGCCGCCGCGGCCAGCTTGTTGCTTGCGGGCGGGGCTTTTGCCGAGACTGAAATCAACTTCGCCCTCGACTGGAAGTTCGAAGGCCCTGCCGCGCCCTATTTCGCTGCGATCGACAATGGCCACTTCGCGGCCGAGGGGCTCAAGGTCGAGGTGCAGGCCGGGCAGGGGTCGCTGGATGCGATCCCCAAGGTGGCGACGGGTGCCTATCCGATGGGCTTTGCTGACATGAACTCTATCGCCAAGTTCCTGGATCAGAACCCCGGTGCGCCTGTGACCGCAGTCATGATCGTATATGACAAGCCGCCGGCAGCGATGGTCGGACGCAAGTCGCTTGGGATCAGCGCGTTGGCCGATATTCAGGGCAAGACCCTGGGCGCTCCGCCGCCAGATGGCGCATGGTCGCAGTTCCCGGCCTTTGCCAAGGCGAACAATCTGGACATGTCCAAGATCAAGGTCGAACCCGTCGGGTTTCCCACACGCGAACCGATGTTGGCCGAGTCCAAGGTTGATGCCGTCACCGGATTTTCGTTTTCGGTGGTGCTGAACCTTGTCCGGCTGGGCGTTCCCGAGGACGATATTTCCACCTTTCTGATGGCCGATTATGGCGTCGAGTATTATGGAAACGCGATTATCGTGAATACCGATTTTGCGAAAGCCAACCCGGAGGTGGTGACCGGCTTCCTGCGCGCTGTCGCGCTGGGCTGGAAAGATGCGATCGCCAACCCCGAGGCGGCAGTGGCCCAGATGATCACCCGTACCCCTGCATCGGATCTGGCGCTGGAAACCCGCCGGTTGCAAATGGCCGTGGTCGACAACGTCGCGACCGACGCCGTCAAGGCGGCTGGCATGGGAAAAGTTGACCCCGCGCGGTTCGCCCGGTCCATCGAGCAGCTGAAAGAAATCTATGAATTCAAGAACGCACCAACGCCCGACCTGTATTTTACCGACGCGTATCTGCCGACAGACGGAAGTCTGATGCTGAACTGACAGGTCCAAGGCCCCCAAAGCGGGGGCCTTTCAGCATGGAAAGGCGCGCCGCATGGGCGATCTTGTTGAATTGCGTGCTGTGACGCATGCTTATCGCACCAAGGCGGGTCCGCTGCCGGTGTTGGACGATCTGAGCCTGACCATCCCTGAAGGCAAATTCTGCGCCGTTGTGGGGCCTTCGGGGTGTGGAAAGTCGACGTTGACCCGGCTGATTGCGGGACTGATGATGCCTGACCGTGGCGAGGTGTTCTTGCACGGCGAGAAGGTGAAAAGTCCGCGCAAGACGGTGGGCATGGCGTTTCAGAACCCGGTCTTGTTGGAATGGCGGACCATATTGGAAAACGTCATGCTGCCATTGGAAATCGTGGCACCGTCAATGCCGCGCAGCCAGCGCGAAACCCGGGCGCGCGATCTTCTGGCGCTTGTCGGGTTGGCAGGGTTCGAGACCAAGCGGCCTAGCCAGTTGTCGGGGGGCATGCGCCAGCGCGCCAGTCTGTGCCGATCCATCGTCCATAAACCCGAAGTGTTGATCATGGACGAACCCTTTGGGGCGCTGGATGCGTTTACCCGCGAGGATCTTTGGCAGTTGATGCACCGCTTGCGCGCCGAAGAGCCGTTCACGGCGCTGCTGATTACCCATGACCTGCGCGAAAGCGTCTATCTGGCCGACGAGGTGATCGTGTTGTCCGACCGCCCGGCCCGTGTTCAGTACCGGATGGCCATCGACGCCCCGGCCCCGCGCCCGATTTCAATGCTGTATGATCCAGATTCCGTGGCCAAGCTGGCGATCTTGCGTGAGCAGATCGAGATTGCCCAAGGCAGAAGCGGCGAGGTGCATTGATGGACTTCTTGCGCAAGGTCGCGCCACCGCTGCTTGCAATTTTGGCGATCATGTTGTTTTGGGAATGGCTGGTGTGGGTCAAAGGATGGCCGAACTACAAGATGGCGGCCCCGTCGGATCTGTGGCCAGCATTCTGGAAATACCGCACCCTGTTCTTGATCCAGGGCTGGGAAACCCTGTGGCGGACTGTTGTCGGCCTTGGACTGGCGGTCGTGTTCGGGACGTTTCTGGGCATGATCATGGGCTTTTCCCGGCTGTTGCGGGACGCGCTGTATCCGGTTCTGGTGGGGTTCAATGCGGTCCCCAAGGCGACCGTGGTGCCGGTGATCGCCCTGATCTTTGTGGGCGAGCATGATTTCAACACTGTGCTGATCGCCTTCATGATCAGCTTTTTTCCCATCGCGGTGTCGGTGTCGATCGGGTTGTCCACGCTGGAACCGGAATACCGCGATATCTTGCGCGCACTGGGGGCATCGCGGTTGACGATTTTCTGGAAGATCGCCTTGCCCAAGACCCTGCCAGAGTTCTTTGGCGCGTTGAAGGTGTCGGTCACATTGGCGTTCATCGGGACCAACCTGATGGAGATCGTGGAACCGCATGGCCGTGGCTTGGGCGCGTTGTTTGATTCCGGCAAGATAAACGCGGATTACCCGCTGATGTTTGCGGTGCTGTTTGCGCTCGCGTTTCTGGGGATCGTGCTGTTTTATATTGTTGTCGCGCTGGAGCGGGTGTTCGCTGGTTGGGCGGATCGCTCGGGCGGCTGATGACAAGCTTGGGGCAGGTTTGGGGGGCTGGCCCGCCCCCCAAACCCCCCGGCTTCAGGGGCTTTCTGCCCCTGAAAACCCCGACCGCCCTTTAGCAAAGGTCAAATCAGTAGCTGGTGACGGGATAGATGCGGGTCAGGTCGCCATGCCGGTCGCCGTGGTAGTGGTCAAGCAGACGATCGGCGGCGGTTTTACCGGACCCGATGATTTCGACGAGCGGATCTAGGAAAACGGTTTCGTTCTTGCCGCCGTCAAGGCGATCGCGGGCAGCAAGACCTGCCTGCGACAGATCGAGCACCTGACGGGCCAGATCTTGCATCCGGATGCCGCCGACCTGAGCCGCAAGGCCGTCGACCGAGGCCGCTACGCGCAGGGCCTCGCGGGTGTCGGCGTCCCAGCCTTTGGCGATGTCCCAAGCGGCATCAAGGGAGGACTGGTCATACATGAGCCCGATCCAGAACGCAGGCAGAGCCGTCAGCATGGCTGCCGAACCCGCATCCGCGCCGCGCATCTCGATGTATTTTTTCACGCGGGCTTCGGGGAATACGGTGGTCATGTGGTCGGCCCAGTCGGACAGGGTCGGCACCTCACCCGGCAGCGCAGGAAGTTTGCCTTTCAGGAAGTCGCGGAACGACTGACCCAATGCGTCGATGTATTTGCCGTCGCGGTAGACAAAATACATTGGCACATCAAGGACGTAGTTCACATAGGCTTCAAACCCGAACCCTTCTTGAAACACGAACGGCAGCATCCCGGTACGCGCATTGTCAAGGCCCCGCCAGATCCGCGAACGCCAGGATTTGTGGCCGTTGGGCTTGCCCTCAAAGAACGGCGACGAGGAAAACAGCGCAGTGGCGACCGGTTGCAGGGCGATTGCGACCCGCAATTTCTTGACCATGTCAGATTCGGATGCGAAGTCGAGGTTCACTTGTACCGTGCAGGTGCGATACATCATCTGGGTGCCATGGGTGCCGACGCGCCCCATGTAATCTGTCATCAGCCGATAGCGCCCCTTGGGCATCCGGTCCATGTCTTCGTGTCGCCAGATCGGGGCCGCGCCAATGCCCATGAACCGCACGCCCAAGGGGTCTGCCACGGCTTTGACCTCGGCCAGATGCGACAGAAGTTCGGCATTGGTCTGGTGCAGGGTTTCCACGGCGGCACCCGACAGTTCAAGCTGCCCGCCCGGTTCCAGCGACACGTTGGCGCCGTCTTTGGTCAACCCGATGATGTGGCCCTGTTCTTCGACGCGCGTCCAGCCAAAGCGCGATTCGATGCCTTCCAGCACAGCACGGACCGACCGGGTGCCTTCATAGGGCAGGGGGGCCAGGGTGTCGGTCAGGTAGCCGAATTTCTCGTGTTCGGTGCCAATGCGCCAATCAGCAGCGGGTTTGCTGCCTTGGGCCATATAGTCTGCAAGTTGCTCGAACCGCTCGATCGGGCCGCCGCCGGATTGGGGGATGGACATGGGGCTTCTCCGATCAAGGTGGTGTCAGGTCGCCACAGGTGGCGCGGGATGCAGGTCAAGTCAAGGCCGTGCAGCGCCCTTGCCGCCGGTGATGGCCACCAGACGGCGGCGCCGCCAGATCATCGCAGTGTCTTCTGGTCGGTCCAACGCAGCCACCAATGCGGCACCGTCGATCCCGGGCAGGGCAGTCAAGGCGTCATACAGCCGGTCCGCACCTTGTGCCGCAACCGGGATCAGCAAGGTGTCTCCGTCTATTTGCCGAAAGCGCCAGCAGCGTATGCCTGAAACCGTAACCAGCCCCAGGTCGGCCAATTCCGCCAAAGAGACGAATCCCCCGATACCCGGGCCAAACCAGCCAATCTGACCCTCATCGATCTCGACCACGCCCGGCGCGGATGCGGGCTGCGAAAACCGCAGTCGGCGCCACCCCATCCAGCCGATTCCGACGGCCCCTGCAATCACCAGTGCGCCCACGGGCCCCAGAAACCACCCGCCGCGTGTGCTGATCCAGAGGCCGGCCAGGCCAATCCCGGTGGCGGCGATCACTTCGCGCCAGCGGTATAGGGTCCGGGCCAGTTCGGGGCGGATCAGGCTCATGTCTGCGGCCCCGATCTCCAATCTCCCAACCGGGCCTGCCACAGGGTAATGGCGGCCACGGCGGCGGTATCGGCGCGCAGGATGCGTGGACCAAGGCTGATGCCATGCACAAAGGGCAGGGCACGCAGGCGGGTCTGCTCAGCTTCGGAAAACCCGCCCTCCGGGCCGATCAAGATCGCCCAAGGGCCTTGTGGCAGGCCAGACAGGTCATGCGTTGCACCGGTCATGTGTTCATCGCACCACAAAAGCCGCCGCCCTTCGGGCCAGGACGCAATGACCTTGGTCAGCGGTGCCAGGTCTGCAACCTCGGGAACAAAGGTACCGCCACACTGCTCGGTCGCTTCCAACGCATGGGCTTGCAGCCGGTCTTGGCGGATGCGGTCGGCGTTGGTGAAATCGGTCTGCACCGGCAATATGCGCGAAGCCCCCAGTTCGGTCGCCTTTTCGACGATGAAATCGGTGCGGGCTTTCTTGATCGGGGCGAACAACAGCCAAAGGTCCGGCGGCATCTGAACGGGCCGGGTCTGGGCCACGCACATCAACGTGCCACCGCGCTTGCCCGCGTCAGATACTTCGGCACGCCATTCGCCGTCGCGTCCGTTGAAGGCAAGGATTGCGTCCCCAACCCCAAGCCGCATCACCCCAAACAGGTAATGCGCCTGTTCCCGCGACAAGGGAACCGGTTGCCCCGGGGACAGGGGGTGGTCTAGATGGAGCCGTATCTTTGCGTTCATGAGGCCAAACCTATGTCCGACGCGCCGGAAATGCCAGAGCCCGCAGGGCAGGTCGCGGATGCTCCTCGCAGCAACTGGGTTGACCGCTATGCACCCGGCTGGACGCGGCCCTATTTGCGTCTGTCACGCGCTGACCGGCCGATCGGAACCTGGCTGTTGTTGTTGCCGTGCTGGTGGGGGGTGGCGTTGGCCGCCGCGCAGACCGGACCGCGCTGGTTTGATCTTTGGATCGTGGCAGGTTGCGGGATAGGGGCCCTTTTGATGCGCGGGGCCGGATGCACCTGGAACGACATTACAGATCGGAAAATTGACGCGGCCGTGGCGCGCACCAGATCGCGGCCGATACCCTCGGGGCAGGTCGGCGTCCGGGCCGCGCTGGTCTGGATGGTTGTTCAGGCGATGGCAGCGTTCCTGGTCTTGCTGACGTTTCCGCCGCTTGCGGTCGGTCTGGGTGTCGCGTCGCTTGCGCTGGTGGCGATATATCCCTTTGCCAAGCGGTTCACCTGGTGGCCGCAGGTGTTTTTGGGCTTTGCCTTCAACTGGGGGGCCCTGTTGGCCTTTGCCGCGCATGACAACCGGATCGGATGGCCTGCCGGTGTGCTGTGGTTGGCGGGTATTGCCTGGACGCTGTTCTATGACACGATCTATGCGCTGCAAGACAAGGAAGATGATGCGTTGATCGGGGTCAAGTCGACGGCACGACTGTTTGCCGAGGATGCCAAGATCTGGCTGCGCTGGTTCATGATGATCGCGGTCAGCTTGCTTGCGGTGGCAATCATCGGCGCATTGGTGCCGCATGGCGCTAGCTTGATCGCACTGTTGGTGGCGCTGACAGGAGCTTGGGCATTTGGCGCACATATGGGCTGGCAATTGGTGCGGCTGAAGATCGACGACCCCGAAAACTGCCTTTGGCTGTTTCGGACCAACCGCGACGCTGGCCTGATCGTTGCGCTGTTTCTTGCCGGTGCGGCGTTCGCATGATTGATCCCGGCGACCTGGAGGCCTACGAACGCGCAACAGTTGCTCATACAAGGACAGATCGTCCCTGATGCGAAAGCCTCATCCTTTGCTGAACGCCCGCTGGCTTGCCGGTGGGGCCTTTCTGGCAGCAGCCGTGCTTGCCATCGTGACCTCGGTCTTTGCGGCCGGGGCGATCGAATCGCGCGGCGAGCGTATGGTCGAACGCCTGCTGATCCCGGCGGGCATGGATTGGGTCAACGTGTCGGCGGATGGGCTGATCGTGACCTTGTCAGGCACGGCTCCGACTGAAGCAAAGCGATTTCGTGCGGTGTCGATCGCGGGAACCGTCATCGACAGCAGCCGGGTGATCGACGCCATGTCCGTCACGCCCGCATCGGCGTTGACCGCGCCGCGATTCTCCCTTGAGCTGCTGCGAAATGACGACGGGATTTCGATGATCGGCCTTGTGCCCCAGGGCTGGGACGCGGCGGCGCAGGTCGAGTTGGTGAATACGCTGGTCACGGATGGCGATGTCACCAACATGCTGGAAACCGCAGAC
>JAUSPL010000282.1 GCA_030656535.1 Gemmobacter sp. | reverse complement strand
ATAGGTTGCATACAGCTTTTGCTCGTCTTCGGGCAGTTGCTTCAGCCCTGCGGTCGAGGACGTGGCATAGTTCACCGCCTGGATGAACGCTGGATGCCCTTCGGCGTTGCCATAGAAGAAGTCCAGAAACTTGACCGCACCTTCGGGATTGGGCGAATTCTTGAGGATTGCGAAATAGCCGGTGTCCTTGAGCGCATTGTCCCAGGACATGGCAAAGCTGTTGCCTTCCTTGACAACGCCCAGGGCGCGACCGGAATAGGCCATCGTCATCACGACCTCCTTGTCGCGCATGATCTGCTGGACCTGGCTGCCTGTTTTCCACCAAACAGCGACGTGGGGCCGGATTTCGTCAAGCTTGGCGTAGGCCCGGTCCAGATCAAGCGGAAAGACGTCCTCTTTTGCCACGCCATCGGCCAACAGCGCGACAACGGGCAGCCACCAGTCGCGATCGCCGGTATCGGGCAGACCGCGCGGCCCGGGAAACGCCTCGACATTCCAGAAATCTGCCCAGGTTGCGGGGACGGCGCCGGTAAAGACGCTTGTGTCATAGGCGATCAGCATCCCGCCGGTGGTCCGTGCCAAACCATATGTTTCGCACGCCCCAGGCAGGCCGAAGGCCTTGACGTTCTCCATCGCGTCGCATGGCATTTCCATGAGGATGTCGGTCTTTTCCACAAGGTCCGGGCCGGTGGCGGTCACGATGTCGAATTCGATATTGCCGGTCCGTGCCATGCCTTCGGCGCGCGCCCACTGGTCGGGTACTTCGATGTCAAAGGGAATGATCTCGGTCCCGGATTCTTTCAGGAAGGGTTCGTAGAAATGCTCTTCAAGCGTGTCGCGCATGGCCCCGCCGGTGGTGGCATAGACAACCTCGTCGGCGTGCGCCGCGCTGCCCAAAAGGGCGGCGCCGACGGCGATCGCACTTAGCGTTGATTTGGACATCTTGATCATTTTAGTCTCCCTGTTTTTGATTGGTTAGTCGGACGTCGGTTTGATCTGTGAACGTGCCGCCCAGCGGCGCAGCAATGCAGCCGCGATCAGAACTGCGACCGACAGCAGCGTGAGCAAGACGGCAATGGCGGGGATAACGGGGGTCAGGTCTTGTTCGATATTGTCGAACATCATGCGCGGCAGGGTCTTGTCGCGAATACCCGCAAGGAAAAACGCGATAACCGGTTCGTCAAAGGATATGATGAACGCAAAAAGCCCACCCGCAAGCACGTTGGGCATGATGAGCGGCAAGGTCACATAGCGAAAGGCCTGAAACCGCGTCGCCCCGCAGGACATCGCGGCATCCTCCAGCGCGGGGTCAACATTGCTCATGGCTGCCGCGATGGTAAAGACGACAAAGGGCATGGCGATGATCGAATGGGCCATGACATAGCCGGGAACCGTGCTGGACAGCCCGACTTGCTGAAAAAACAGATAGAGTGCCACGGCAAGCGCTATGTGCGGCACCACGATGGGGCCGATCAAAAGCACCTGAAACAACGTTGCCAGCCGCCCACCGCCGCGCAGCATCGCATAGGTCGCCATTGTGCCGATCAGGGCCGTGGTCACCGCTGTAAGGACCGCGATGGTCAGGCTGAACTGTGCGGCAGCCATCCAGCGCCGGTTGCCGAAAAACTCGGAGAACCAGTCCAGCGTGAAGCCCACAGGCGGAAAGGCGAGATACGCTGTCTCGCTGAAGGCCATCGGCAGGATCAAGACGATAGGGGCCAGAATGAACGCAAGCACCGCATAGACATATGCGTTGATCGCGAGGCGGTGCGCATTCATGCCTGTGCCCCCATCAGCCGGTCGAATTTCATAAGCTTGCCGAACACCATCGCGATAAGCGTCACAAACAGCGTCAGCACCCCGACAAGTGCTGCGGCAAAAGGCCAGTCCAGCACCTCGCGGATCTGTTGCGAGATCAGCGTGGCAATCATCATTTCCGTGGGGGACCCCAAAAGGGCAGGGGTGATGAAATACCCCAGCGCGGTCAGAAACACGAGGATGAAGCCGCTCAGGATGCCGGGCAGCGCCAGCGGCAAGATCACCTCGTGGAAGGTGCGCAGCGGGCCAGCACCCAGGATGCTGGCGGCACGGACGTAGTCCTTGGGGATGTTGCGCAAGACACCGTAGATCGGCAGCACCATGAACGGCATCAACACATGGGTCATCGCCACAACGACGGCGCCTTGTGTATAAAGCAGGCGCACGGGTTCAGACGTAATGCCCAGAAACTGCAGGGATTCGTTGACCAGCCCGGTCCGCTGCAAGATCACGGCCCAAGCGGCCGTGCGCACCAGCACCGAGGACCAGAACGGCAACAGCACGCAAGCGGTGATAAAGGCCAGCTTCGGCCCGCGCGATTGCGCCATCAGCCAGGCAACGGGAAAGGCAAGCACCAGCGAAAGCAGGCTGACCAGCAGTGCGATGCGCAGGGTCCGCCACAAGACCCGCGCAAAAACCGGGTTCTCGACCACGGCGGCGTAGTGGCGCAGCGTCGGCTCTGGCTCCAGCACCGAAATCGACAGCAGGCTGACGATGGGGTAGATGAACGCAAACCCCAGCAACGCAAAGAACGGCAGCATCAGTACCGCAGTCGCGCCCGGCGACATGCGCCGTCCCTTGGCGGTAAAGAACGCGGACAGGCTCATGCTGCGGCCGCCGGGAAAAAGCGCAGTGCGTCCGGTGGACACCACAGCGTGATGGCCGCTCCGCGGACAAAACCCAGCGCGCGCGTTGATGCGATACGGGCACGGATTTCAGTGCCATCCCGCATCCGGCCGATCAAAAGCGTGCCTGCCCCGGCATAGACGGCATCGTCAAGTGTGATCTCCAAGGCTAGAGCGTTCGCGTCATGCTCGATCAACAGCCGTTCGGGCCGGATGGCGACGACAAGCTTTCCGTTGGCAAAACCGGCATCGGGCACTGTCCAGGCCGCACCATCCGACAGGTCGATCCGATCGCCGGATTTTTGTGCAGGGATGAAGTTCATTTCGCCCACAAACCCCGCCGAAAACAGGTTTGCGGGCCGTTCATAGAGGTCGCGTGCCGTGTCGATCTGCTGGATCTGCCCATCGCGCAGCACCGCGACCCGGTCCGCCATGGTCAAGGCTTCGCCTTGATCGTGGGTCACGAAGATGATCGTCAGATCAAGCTCTGCATGCAGGCGCTTGATTTCAAGCTGCATATCCTCGCGCAGGTTTTTGTCCAATGCCGACAGCGGTTCATCCATCAACAAGACACGCGGCTTGTAGATGATGGCGCGGGCCAATGCGACGCGCTGCTGTTGGCCGCCTGACAACTGGCCGGGCATCCGTGCGCCGTATCCGTTCAGCCGGACCGTTGCCAAGGCTTCCTCGGCCAGC
>JAUSPL010000280.1 GCA_030656535.1 Gemmobacter sp. | reverse complement strand
GCTGGCCGCCGATGTCGCGGAAACCGACAATGGACTTCCTGGCCCGCTGCGCGCGCAACTGTTCTATCTCTATGAATTCGCCTCAGAACACAGCCGAAAGGTCCTTTCCGGCAGCGCGAGTGTTGAAGTGCTTGTTGATATCAACACAGCGGTCATGCGTGGCCTGCGCGGCAGTATCGGAGCAAGGACATGACCGGGCTTGTTCTGAAGCTCGGTCCCCACGAACGGGTACTTATCAATGGCGCTGTCATTGAAAACGGGGACCGACGTTCGAGGCTGGCCATCATGACCCCCAATGCGCATATTTTGCGCTTGCGGGACGCCATACATCCCGAGCAAGTCAACACACCCGTTCGGCGTGTCTGCTATATCGTTCAGTTGGTCCTGTCGGGCGACGCAGACCCGACAGATGCCAGATTGCAACTGCTAAGGGGCATCGAACAACTCAGCCAAGTGATGACCGATGCCGAAAGCCGGGTGCACCTGACGACCGCGACCACGGCCGTATTGGAAAACCAACACTATCAGGCATTGAAGTCGTTGCGATGCCTCCTGCCCCGCGAGGAGCGGTTGTTTGCCGCTGGCGCCTCGTGACATTTACCCCCCTCCTGCCAATCGGCGGATACGCAGGCTGGGCGTTCTTGCAGCGCACAAAGGCGGTTCAAGAAACCGCCTTTGTCAAGCAAGCCTCGATCGTGCGCGACGAAACCTATTATCGGGAAAAGATAGGAACCATCGACACGGCCGAACAGTTGGTCAGCGATAAACGCCTGTTGCGCATAACATTGCAGGCCTTTGGGTTGGAAGCCGATGTGAACAACACCTTCTTTGTCCGCAAGGTGTTGGAAGGTAGCGTCCTGGATACCAAGGCCTTGGCCAATCGGTTGGCTGACAAACGTTATGGCGCGCTTTCAAACGCCTTCGGCTTTGGTGATTTCGCCGTACCGCGCAACAAGATCAGCACATTCGCGGACGGCATCTTGTCAAGTTGGAAGGCCCGCACTTTCGAGGTCGCGGTCGGACAGCAAAGCGAACCCATCCGCCTTGCGATGAATGCCGAGCGCGAACTTGTCGCACTCGCGACCAGCACAATGAGCGAAGACAGCAAGTGGTTTACGCTGATGGGGCAGACCCCATTGCGAACGGTCTTCGAAACCGCGTTTGGCTTGCCCAAAGCGTTCGGCGCATTGGATATAGACAAGCAACTGGAAGTTCTAAAGGACAAAGCCCGACAATTTGCAGGCGACGATACCGTCGGCCAATTCAACGAGCCTGCCAATCTGCAAAAGCTGATACGCATCTATCTGGTGCGGTCAGAACTGTCAGGTGCCAGCACCACAAGTGTATCTGGCAGCGCCGCCTTGCAACTGCTCCAATCCTTCAACCGCAGATAGACTGCTACCTGCGCCCGAGACAGACCGCCAGCCGTCGAAAGCTTGCGGCTGTATCTTCGGGCTCATCTTCTGCCAGAAAACTGTCCAGCGCAGGCCAGACCTTGATTGCCGCATCCACCGCGGTATCAGATCCTGCCGCATAAAGCCCTGCCTGCACCATCATCTCGGCGCGATCCCAAGCGCCAAGCAGCCGGCGCGCCTCGGTGATCAGGATGTTTTCAGTGTCCGACGCGGCCTCTGGCAAGCTGCGCGACACTGATCGCAAGAGGTCGATTGCTGGAAATCTTCCGCGTTCGGCGATTCTGCGGTCCATCACCACATGGCCATCCAGCACCCCGCGCAAGATATCGGCCACTGGTTCCTCCATGTCTGAACCGGCCACCAGCACGGAAAACACGGCCGTTATATCGCCCGCGCCCTCGGAACCTGGCCCTGCACGTTCGGCCAAAGCCATGATCGCGTGCGCGACCGAAGGTGGATAACCACGCAACGATGCCTGCTCTCCGGACGCAAGGGCGACCTCGCGGTGTGCCTCGGCAAAACGAGTCACCGAATCTGCCAGCAACAAAACGTGCAACCCCTGGTCCCGGAAATGTTCTGCCACGGCCATCGCAGCCCAAGCGCAGCGGCGTCGTTCCAGCGGCGAACGGTCCGAGGTTGCGGTAACGATTACCGACCGCGCCATTCCCTTTGGCCCCAGCACGCGTTCGGTAAACTCGCGCAATTCGCGCCCGCGCTCGCCGATCAGCGCGATTACCACCACATCCGCGGTCACCCCACGCGCAAACTTGGCCAAAAGCGACGATTTCCCGACACCTGACCCCGCAAACAGCCCGATCCTTTGCCCCTGCACCAGCGGCAACAAGGTATTGAATGCGCGGACCCCGGTTTCCAGGCGCCCGCCCAGCCGCCGCCTGGATGCCGCAGCAGGAGCCGGGCTTCGCAGGGGCCGCCCGACTGGGCCGCGAAACAAGGGCCGCCCATCCAGAGGCCGCCCATAGGGGTCAATAATGCGTCCAATCCAACTGTCGTCGGGGGCAATTTCAGCGCGGCCGATCAAGGCAACCACATCACCAATGGAAATGCCTTCTGCCCCGCCATCAGGCAAAACCGAAATGACATCCGCCGCAAGGCGCAGAACCTCGCCTGCGATCAAGCCACCCCTGCCATGAATTTCGACCCGGTCGCCTAGCGAGGTCCCCCGCGACAAGCCAGACACCGTCAAAACTCCGCCACCCGACCCAATGACCAGCCCAACCCGTCGCGACACCGGCACCGCCGCAATTTCCGCGCGCAATCCATCAAATACCGATTTGATCATTCTTCGCACCCTTTCTGGCTGCCTATTACAGTTTCTAAAGGAATCACCCTTAAGCCTGAGTGAAGGAGACGAGGGAGAATCCCGATGTTCGAAAACAAAGTAGAAGTTCTGAACATGGCGCGCGCCATGGCCGCCCATGCCGCAGCTCGGCAGGGCATCATTGCGCGCAACATGGCTAACGCGGACACCCCGGGCTACCGCGCCGCCGACCTGCCGGAGTTTGCCGAGGCCTGGCGTTCTTCTGGCGACACTGCAATGCGGATGACAAGATCTGCACACCTCTCGGGCGGCCGCAACACCACATTGACCGCCATTCCCGAACTGGGCAACGTCGGGCCAAACGGAAATTCGGTTTCGCTTGAAACCGAAATGGTCAAGGCCGCCGAGGTCAAGCAACAGCACGACATGGCGCTTGCGATCTATTCAAGTTTGTCTGGCGTCGTCCGCACCGCCTTGGGTCGGAGATAAGCCATGACCAATATGTTCCAAACGCTCGCCACCTCAGCCTCAGGCATGGAGGCACAGTCGCGACGCCTGCGCCATGTGTCCGAAAACATCGCCAACGCCGACACCCCCGGCTATCGCCGCAAGACCGTGGAGTTCAAGGAACTTGCCAATGGCATCGTAAGCCCGGGTCCGGTTCGGCTGGATCAGTCTGACCTGCAGCGCGTGTTTGATCCGGGGCATCCGCTGGCCGACGAAAGCGGCCATTACAATGGCACGAACGTCGACATGGTGGTCGAAATTGCCGACGCTCGCGAAGCACAGCGCAGCTATG
>JAUSPL010000152.1 GCA_030656535.1 Gemmobacter sp. | reverse complement strand
AAATCGGCGTCGTTCCATGTCGATGACCGCAAGGGGTTCTACTACTGCTTTGGTTGTCACGCAAAAGGCGATGCGGTGACCTTTGTGAAGGACACTGAAAACGTCGGCTTCATGGAGGCGGTCGAGATTCTGGCGCGCGAGGCCGGACTGCCGATGCCAGCCCGCGATCCGGTCGCGGCGCAAAAGGCCGACCGGCGCGGGCTTTTGGTGCAGGTGATGGAAGAGGCGGTCAAGCACTACCGCCTGATGCTGCGGTCCGGGGCAGGGGCGGCGGCGCGCGAATACCTGACGCGCCGGCGGCTGTCCGAGGCAGGGCAGGACCGGTTTGCCATCGGTTTTGCGCCGGACGCACGGCAGGGCCTGATCTCGGCGCTGACCGCCAAGGGCATTGCCCCCGATCTGATCGTGGATGCCGGGTTGGCCGCGCGGCCCGACGGCGGTGGCGCGCCCTATGACCGGTTTCGCGACCGCATCATCTTTCCGATCCGCGATGCGCGGGGGCGTACGATCAGCCTTGGTGGCCGCGCAATGGCGGCGGACGCACGGGCCAAGTATCTGAACGGGCCGGAAACCGATTTGTTCGACAAGGGGCGCAACCTTTACAACCTTGGACCAGCGCGCGAGGCCGCAGGCAAGGGCGCGCCCCTGATCGTCGCCGAAGGCTATATGGACGTGATCGCCCTGTCCGAAGCCGGGTTCGGCGGTGCTGTGGCACCTTTGGGCACCGCCGTCACCGAGGATCAGCTGCGTCTGATGTGGCGGGTGCATGACGAACCGGTGATCGCGCTGGACGGCGACAAGGCGGGCATACGGGCCGCGTTGCGGGTCATCGATCTGGCCTTGCCGATCCTTGAGGCTGGCAAAGGTCTGCGCTTTGCCATTCTGCCCCAAGGGTTGGACCCGGACGATCTGATCCGTGCCGAGGGGTCAGGGGCGTTTCAGCGGGTGCTGGATGGCGCGCAGCCGATGGTGACGCTGCTGTGGCAACGCGAGACCGAAGGCAAGGTGTTCGACAGCCCCGAGCGGCGGGCGGGCCTGGACAAGACCCTGCGCGCGGCGTTGGCGCGCATCACCGACCCGTCGATCCGCGCCCACTATGGCGAGGAAATGAAACGCCTGCGTGCCAACCTGTTTGGTGCGGGAACCCGCGCCCCGCGCGGGTTCACCCCGGCGCGTGGTGGCAACGGGGGCAAATGGCGCGAGGCCCCGCAGCCCCCGACCGCCTCGACCCGCGCGTCGTTGCTTGCATTGCCAAGCGAAGGCGCTGTGGAAGACCGCATGCGCGAGGCGGTGATTCTGGTGACACTTGCCCTTCATCCCGCGCTGATCGCCCGATTCGAATCCGCGCTGGAACGCATGGAGGTCAGTCATGACGACCATCGCACCCTGCGTCAGTGCCTTCTGGCCTGTGCCCACCTGCCCCAAGCCGTCGCACAAGGGAAAATTGCGACCGAGGGCCGTCAGGTTCTTGAAAACCTGCTGATGCAAAGCCATGTTCTGATTTCGCCGCCGGTCCGCAACCGTGCTGACGCTGATCTGGCAACCGCTTGTCTGGCCGAAGAACTTGCCAAGCTGGACGCCCGCCGATCAGCACGGCGCGAGATCGCTGACGCCGAAGATGATATCGCCGACCTGGCCGATGAGGGGCTGACATGGCGCCTGGGTCAGGCGGCAGAAGCAGTCAACCGGGCCGGTCGATTGCAAGATGAGGATAGCAATGACCTTGGAGAAGACCGTGCAGCGTTGTCAAAACACCTCCAAAGCCTGATAGACGGCCAGGTTTGGGTGAAGAATCGGCACTGAGTCTTTCCCTCCCTGTGATTCGCGCTATTGAGTCGTTATCAAGTCCAAGGCCGATTCGGCCCCCAGTCCGCATACACGTCCGCAGGAGCATCCATGGCCGCCAAAGACACCGACGACAGCAAACCGGTCGAACAGGACTCCGAGATCACGCTCGACATGAGCCAGGCCGCAGTCAAGAAGATGATCGCCGACGCCCGTGAGCGTGGGTACATCACCTATGACCAGCTGAACAGCGTGCTGCCTCCAGATCAGGTGTCGTCCGAACAGATCGAGGACGTCATGTCGATGTTGTCCGAAATGGGCATCAACGTCATCGAAGAAGAAGAGGCCGAGGAGGGCGAATTGACCGGCGGTGAGCTGGTCGAAACATCCGGCTCGCGCGAAGTCGCAGTGTCGGGGGTGACGTCGGAAACGCTGGACCGCACCGATGACCCGGTGCGGATGTATCTGCGGGAGATGGGCTCGGTCGAGCTTTTGTCGCGCGAGGGTGAAATCGCCATCGCGAAACGCATCGAAGCCGGCCGCAACACGATGATCCTGGGTCTGTGTGAAAGCCCGCTGACGTTTCAGGCAATCACCATCTGGCGTGACGAACTTCTGAACGAAGATATCCTGCTGCGCGACGTGATCGACCTCGAAGCCACGTTCGGGCGCTCGATGGACGGCGAAGAGGGGCTGGAAGGCGCTGATCTGGAAGGCATCGACGTGTCTTCCGGTCCGCGCAAACCGGCTGGTACCGAGCCAGAGCTGGACGCCGACGGCAATCCGCTGTCGCGCAGTGACGATGACGACGAGGAAGACGAAGCCTCGAACATGTCGCTGGCGGCGATGGAAGCGGCGCTGAAACCCAAGGTTCTGGAAACGCTTGAGGTGATCGCGCGCGAATACACCGAACTGGCGGCCATGCAGGATCTGCGGATGACCGCGACCCTGTCGGAAAAGACCCAGTATTCTGCCGTGGACGAAGCCGCCTATCAAAAGCTGCGTTCGGAAATCGTTGTGCTGGTCAATGAAATGCACCTGCACAACAACCGGATCGAAGCGCTGATTGACCAGTTGTACGGCATCAACCGCAAGATCATGGCGATCAATTCCGGCATGGTGAAGCTGGCCGATCAGGCCCGCATCAACCGCCGTGAATTCATTGACGAATATCAGGGCTATGAACTTGACCCGACGTGGCTTGACCGGATGGCTGCCAAATCCGGTCGTGGCTGGGTCGCGTTGTTGGAAAAGTCCCGTGACAAGGTCGAAGAGCTTCGGTCGGAAATGGCCGTGGTCGGGCAGTATGTCGGCGTCGACATTTCCGAATTCCGCCGCATCGTGAACCAAGTGCAGAAGGGCGAGAAAGAAGCCCGTCAGGCCAAGAAGGAAATGGTCGAGGCAAACCTGCGTCTGGTCATCTCGATCGAGAAAAAATACACCAACCGCGGACTGCAATTCCTTGACCTTATTCAGGAAGGCAACATTGGCCTGATGAAGGCCGTGGACAAGTTCGAATACCGCCGCGGCTACAAGTTCAGCACCTATGCGACCTGGTGGATCCGTCAGGCCATCACCCGGTCCATTGCCGATCAGGCCCGCACGATCCGTATTCCCGTGCACATGATCGAGACGATCAACAAGCTGGTCCGCACCGGCCGCCAGATGCTGCACGAAATCGGCCGTGAACCGACGCCCGAGGAACT
>JAUSPL010000270.1 GCA_030656535.1 Gemmobacter sp. | reverse complement strand
TGATGACCGGCACGGTGGCGTGTTCGGCCATTTCCTGCAAGGTCGCCTCTTCAAAGGTGCGGATCATGATAAGATCAACATAGCGTGACAGCACGCGGGCAGTGTCGGCGATGGTTTCGCCGTGGCCCAGTTGCATTTCCTTGCCCGACAGCACCATGGTTTCGCCACCCATCTGGCGCACGCCAACGTCAAACGACACCCGGGTCCGGGTCGAGGGCTTTTCAAAGATCAGCGCGACCATACGGCCCGCCAGCGGGGTTTCCGCATCGCGGGTGCCGCGTGGCTGGCCCGCGCGCGCGGTCTTCATCGCATGGGCGCTGTCGATCATCTGGCGCAGCGCAGCCGGGTCGGTGGTGTGAAGGTCAAGAAAGTGTTTCATCAGTCTGGTCTTTCCGGGGCGGGGGCAAGGGGGCGATCCGCCCCCTCTGCGCGTGACGCGCATTCACCCCCGAGGATATTTCAACAAGGCGAAACCAAAGGCCAGGTCAGCCCCTGGCGCAAACCAGCCCAGACTGGTCGTCGCGTTGACCGGGTCGCGCGCTCGGCTGCGGCCACAGGGGCCGCGCCGTACAAGACAGGATCATCCTGCATGAGGTGTCGCCGTCGTTGCCGCCTGATTCAGCCTGGCGATCGCTTGCGCCATGTCGTCGTCAGTCAGCGTCAGGGGCGGCAGAAGGCGGATCACGTTGTCCGCGCCCGGCACGGTCAGCACAAAGGCTGCGTATCCCGCCTTGACCACGTCGGTATTGGGCACAACACATTTCAGACCCAGCATCAAGCCCTGTCCGCGTACCTCGGCAAAGACCGAAGGATGGGCGGCGACAAGGCCTTCAAGCTTTTGGCGAAAAAGTGCCGATTTGCGGTTCACCTCGGCCAGGAAGGCATCATCGGCGATGATGTCCATCACCGCGCAGCCCACAGCGCAGCCCAGAGGGTTGCCGCCATAGGTTGACCCGTGGGTGCCCGCCGTCATGCCAGACGCCGCGTTTTCGGTGGCCAGAAGCGCACCCAACGGAAAACCGCCGCCGATGCCCTTGGCCACCATCATGATGTCGGGAGTAATGCCCGACCATTCATGCGCAAACAGCCGCCCCGTGCGCCCCATGCCGCACTGGACCTCGTCAAAGATCAACAGCGCGCCGGTCGTGTCGCACATATCGCGCAACCCCTTGAGGCACTGGTCGGGAACAATTCGGATGCCGCCTTCGCCCTGGATCGGTTCGATGATGATCGCGGCCGTCTGCGGGCCGACAGCGGCGCGCAGGGCGTCGTGATCGCCGAAAGGCAGTTGCACGAAACCTGGCATCAGCGGGCCAAAGCCCTTGGTCATCTTTTCGCCGCCCGCCATGGCGATGGCGCCGGTTGAACGGCCATGGAACGCGCCTTCAAAGGCGATGATCTGGGTCCGTTCGGGCTGGCCTTTGTCGTACCAGTATTTCCGCACCATCTTGATCGCCAGTTCCGCCGCCTCGGTGCCAGAGTTGGTAAAGAACACGGTGTCGGCAAAGGTGTTGTCAACCAGAAGGTCGGCCAGGCGCTGCTGGTGCGGAATCTGGTAAAGGTTCGATGTGTGCCACAGCTTGGATGCCTGCTCGGTCAAGGCCTGAACAAGCGCAGGATGCGCGTGGCCCAGGGCGTTGACCGCGATACCTGCACCAAGATCCAGATAGCGGTCGCCATCTGTGGTGGTCAGCCATGCGCCCGAGCCCGAGTCAAAGGCCATTGGAGCGCGGTTATAAGTCGGCAAAACGGAAGGCGTCATGGGTGCAGTCCCTGTCTGGAAGCCCAAGAGGTGCCAAAGGCACAAGGGCATGTCAACGTGGCTTGGGATTTTGGCGGGAGTTTGCGCGCATGCTGCGCGCAGGGATGATCGTTCGCCTACGCGCTGTGGCGTCGGCGTCGGGGCAGCACAAAAGGGGCGGTCCGGATGATCATGTCACTTCGGTTAGCGGGTTGAGGTGCCGCTGTAAAGTCAGTTGTAGAACCATCGCGCGATGGCGCGGGCCATGTTGCTTTGATATCAGATGCGGGGAACCGGGCGTCGGTGCGAATGCGGGTCGTCGGGGGCCGCTGGCCAAGCCTAGTGCCGCCTGCCCGGCAGGAAACGCCTGCATTGCACAGAAGCTGACAGCAAAGGGCTTTTCCTCGGACAGTCGCGGCGTTACGCCAGACAAGCGTTTCCGAACAAGGTTTGCCATGCCATTTGTCGCCCCTCTGCCCCGCCCCCGGTTGCCCTTGCGGTGCGTTTTGGCGGTTTATGGGTTGCTGTGGCGGCTGGGATTGCCGTTGGTGCGGCTTTATCTGCGCAATCGCGGGCAGCGCGATCCGCGCTATCTGGACCATTGGGATGAGCGGTTTCAGGCTGGTCCGGGGTTGCCGGATGCCGTCTGGGTCCATGCCGTCAGCATCGGTGAAATGCGGTCCGCCGTGCCCTTGATCCGCGCGCTGCTGGACCGGGGCGAACGGGTGGTGACCACCCATCTGACCCCCGCCGGACGGCAGGCGGCGCACGCCGCCTTTGGCCCCGAGATCGCGGCAGGCCGGGTTCTGGTGCGGTATCTGCCCGCCGAGGTCCGGGCGGTCTGGACGGCGTTCTATGCCCGACACCGGCCAAAGGTCTGGCTGGTGATGGAAATCGAGATCTGGCCGATCATGATTGACGAAGCCGCCCGGGCCCGGGTGCCGCTGTTCCTGGCCAATTCGCAGGTGCCGGGCAAAAGCTGGCCCAGGGCGCGGGCCTTGGGCCGCTGGATCGGGCATCCGGTATCGCGGGTTGCAGGGGTTCTGGCAAAGTCCGATCGTCACGCCGAACGGTTCCGCGCCCTTGGCGCGCGGGATGTACAGGTGGCCGGTGAACTGCGGTTCGACCAGCCAGTGCCGCCCGCGCAGGTCACGGCGGGTCAGACGCTGCGTGATGCCCTTGCACGGCCCGTCGTTACGCTGGCGAGTGTCGTGGCGGGCGAAGAGGCGCTGTATCTTGACGCGATCTTGCAGGTGCAGGACCGGGCGCGGGGGCTGGGAATGCCGGTGCCGTTGTTTGTCTGGGTGCCGCGCGCACCGGAACTGTTCGACGACAGTTTTGCCATGTTGGCAGCGGCCGGGCAGCGGGTCATGCGCCGCAGCAAGGTCTTGGGCACCGCACTGGATGGCGATCTGCCCGCCGACACCGACATCTTGCTGGGCGACAGTTTCGGCGAGATGTATTTCTACCTTTCGCTTGGCGACCTGGCGGTGGTGGGGGGCGGATTCGTGCCCAAGGGCGCGCACAACGTGATAGAGCCTTTGGCCTTGCGCAAGCCGGTGCTGGT
The DNA here is from genome assembly GCA_030656535.1 of Gemmobacter sp. Lineage (GTDB taxonomy): Bacteria > Pseudomonadota > Alphaproteobacteria > Rhodobacterales > Rhodobacteraceae > JAUSPL01. Next base: position 1,404 of record JAUSPL010000270.1, on the reverse strand, counting down.
CGGCCCGCATGTCTGGACCATCGAATACCCCGGAGAAGAGGCGCGCGCGGCGGGCGTGTTGGAGATTTGCGCCGATGCCGGGGCGCTGGCCGCCCGGATCGACGTGCTGACCCGGGATGCGGCAGCGCGGGCGGCGTTGGCGGTCAAGGCCGACGCGTTCTTTGCGACCCACGCCGGGGCGGTGGCGCGGATGATGGCGGCATTGGCGCCGATGTTGGGGGATGCAGATGACTGAGCGGTTGATCGCACTGGTGCCGTTGCGGGCGGGGTCCAAGGGCTTGCCGGGCAAGAATGTCCGACTGTTGGCGGGCAAACCGCTGTTTCGTCATGCGGTGGATCAGGGGCTGGCCGCAGGGGCCGAAGTGTGGATTTCCACCGACATCCCCGAACTGGCGGCGATGGACCACGGGGCCGGGGTGCAGGTGATGGCACGCCCCGCCGATCTGGCCGCCGATAGCACACCGATGGACCCGGTGATCGCGCATGCCTTGGGGGTAATCGGGGGCGCGGGCCGGGTCGTGTTGCTGCAGGCCACGTCACCCCTGCGCACAGCGGCGGATATTCTGGACGGGGTCGCTGTGCACAAGACAGGCGCACATGATCTGGTGATGTCAGTCTGTGCCGCGGACAGGGGGGTCTTGAAATGGGGGACCATCGCGGATGGCACCTTCCACCCCCTGAGGCGGCCCGAATACTGCTTCATGAACCGGCAGGCGCTGCCGGCGGTGCACCGTCCCAACGGCGCGGTCTATGTCTTTGATGCAGATTGGTTCCGCACGCGGGGTAGTCTGGCCACAGACCGGATCGGCGCGTTTGAAATGCCGCTGGACCGGTCGCTTGATATCGACGGAGCCGACGATTTTTCCCGGGCCGAAGACTGGATTGCGCGCAACATGTAACGGCCGTGCCGCGAAATCTTGCACAATTGTAACAAGGCACCGCCGCAAGCCCTTGCGCCGCATCGCAGCATCCCTAGACTGCCGCGCAAGTCGCTGCTCAGGGAGCCCAGCCATGACAACATTTTCCAAGATTCTGATCGCCAACCGTGGCGAAATCGCCATCCGTATCATGCGCGCGGCCAATGAACTGGGCAAGAAAACCGTGGCCGTGTTCGCCGAAGAGGACAAGCTGTCGCTGCACCGTTTCAAGGCGGATGAGGCCTACCGCATCGGCGAAGGCCTGAGCCCGGTGGGCGCGTATCTGTCGATCCCCGAAATCATTCGGGTCGCAAAGATGTCAGGCGCGGATGCGATTCACCCCGGCTACGGGCTGTTGTCCGAAAACCCCGAGTTCGTCGAGGCCTGTCTTGCCGCCGGGCTGACCTTCATCGGGCCTCGTGCTGACACGATGCGCGCACTTGGCGACAAGGCCTCTGCCCGGCAGGTCGCGATCGCGGCGGGCGTC
>JAUSPL010000255.1 GCA_030656535.1 Gemmobacter sp. | reverse complement strand
ATAGCGATTGTCGGGTCACTGGTTCTGTTGACGCTGTTTTACCTTTTCCGGGGCAAGATCCGCATTGACGCAGGATTGTCTGGACGCAAAATCCTGCGATTCAGCGCGCTGGAGCGGTTTTCGCACTGGTTGATGGCTGGGTCTTTCATCGTGCTGGCGCTGACCGGGCTGAACCTTGTGCTTGGCCGCAGCGTAGTGTTGCCTTTGCTGGGCGAGGGCGGATTTGGCACACTGACCGCTTATGGCAAGTTGGCTCACAACTATGTCGGCTGGGCGTTCATGTTGGGATTGGCGCTGTCATTCCTGCTGTGGGTCGCGCGCAACATTCCCGGGGCCCGTGATCTGGAATGGATCAAACAGGGCGGCGGATTGATGAAAAAGGGCGTCCATCCCCCGGCAGGCAAGTTCAACGCAGGCCAGAAGCTGATTTTCTGGGCGGTAACGCTTGGTGGGCTTGCGCTGTCTGTGACGGGCTATTTCCTGCTGTTCCCTGCCGTTGCGGGCGCACAGGCAGACTGGCAGTTGTACCAGTTGATTCACGGTCTTGTGGCCGCAGGTCTGTCGGCGGTCATTCTGGCGCATATCTATATCGGCACGGTCGGTATGGAGGGGGCGTTTGACGCAATGGCCACCGGCGAAGTCGATGAAAACTGGGCCAAGGAACACCATTCGGCCTGGGTCGAAGAGGTGAAGTCAAAAACCGCAAGCGCGGCCAAGACCACCCCAGCCGAGTAGCACTCCCCTGCGCCACACACGGCGCAGGGCCGGCCCTGCCTTTGGCAGGGCCTTTTTTGTCAGGTTTTTGATGACCGATCCGAACCCTCCCTTTTCCGGCCAGCCGGGCACCGGCGCGGACGACCTGCTGGTTCGTGCGCGTCTGGTGCTGAACAAATTGTGCTTACCCGACGGCTCTGCGCTTGGCGGTTCGGGCAGGCTGTCGGGGGTGGTGATGACCGGCGAACGCCTTAGCGCGACCATCGCCATTGCCCCGGATGAGGCTTCTGATTTTGCCGATCTGCGTGCGCAGGCCGAAGCCGCATTGCGTGCGCTTTCAGCCGGGGCGCTGGTCGTGTTGACGGCTGATCGCGGTGCGCCACAGTTGAAACCTGCGTCCAAGCCGCCCGTCCTGCCGGGCGTCGGGCATGTGATCGCGGTGGCATCGGGCAAAGGCGGGGTGGGCAAATCCACGACCTGTGTCAATCTAGCGCTGGGGTTGCGGTCGCTGGGGCTGACGGTGGGGATCCTGGATGCGGATATCCACGGGCCCTCGCTGCCGACACTGTTGGGACTGCACGGGCGGCCAAGGGTGGGGCCCGACCGCAAGCTGATCCCGATGCAGGCCTTTGGCCTGAAGGCCATGTCGATGGGGCTTTTGGTGGACGTGGAAACGGCGATGGTCTGGCGCGGTCCGATGGTGATGTCTGCGATCACGCAGATGATCGCTGATGTGGATTGGGGGCAACTGGATGTGCTGCTGGTCGACATGCCGCCCGGCACAGGCGATGCGCAACTGGCCATAGCACAGGGCACCCCACTGGCAGGGGCGGTGATTGTGTCGACCCCGCAAGACCTTGCGCTGATCGACGCGCGACGCGGTATCCAGATGTTCCGCAAAGTGAACGTGCCAATTCTTGGTATCGTGGAAAACATGGCGCATTTCCTGTGTCCGGACTGCGGCGCGCGCCATGATATCTTTGGTTCAGGCGGCGCGCAGGCCGAGGCCGTTCGGCTGGGGGTGCCCTATCTTGGCGCCGTGCCGTTGACGATGGATCTGCGCGCGGCGTCAGATGCCGGACGTCCGGTGGTCGCCCATGCGCCGGATGGTGACCTGGGTCGCATCTATGTTAGCATGGCAACAGCCCTGTGGTCTGGTCTGTCGACCAATGACCGCGCAGCCCGCAACGTATCAACCCCTTCTCAACCCCTGACCAAGTCCCAAGGAAAGCCAACATGAAGTCATTTCTTGCCGCCGTAGTGGTTCTTGTCGCCGTCTCTTATGGCGCCTCTGTTGTGCTGGATGACGGATTTCAGACCACCGCATCCCAGGCCTTCGCCACCCAAGGCGTTCGGCTGAACAACTGATCGGGCGCGCTGCCCTTTGCGGGCTGCTGGCCCTTTGGGTTGGCGGCGCGGCGGCGCAGGATTTGCGCGGTCATGGTGGCCCTGTGCGCGCGCTGGCCTCGGGCCAGGGGCTGGTGATTTCAGGGTCTTTCGACACCCGGGCCATTGTCTGGGACGCGGGGAAGGCCCGACAAGTGACGCGCGCCCACACCGGCGCGGTGACTGCGGTGGTGGCGCTGTCGGATGGTTTTGCGTCCGGCGGTCAGGATGGGCAGGTGGTCATCTGGGGCAGGGGCACGACGCCGCTGGATCTGGATCGCCTGCATGACGGGCCTGTCGCGGCGCTGGCGCTGGGGCCTCAGGGCCTTGCCTCGGGCGGTTGGGACGGGCGCATTGTGGTCCGCGGCGCTGTTCCCCAAAGCTTTGACGCGCATCAGGGGCAGGTGACAGGGCTGGTGGCTTGGGGGGATGGGCTGGCAAGTGTCGGGTCCGATCTGAAGCTGCGACTGTGGCAGAACGGCGCGCTGGCTGGGGTGGTGGGGCTGACCAGCCCGCCGACCGTGCTGGCCAGCGATCAAACGGCGTTGTTTGTCGCGGGCGCGGATGGCGTTTTGCGCCGGATTGTACCGGGGCAGGGCAGCACACCCCCCGTGGCGACCGAGCGTGCCTTGTCAGATCGCCCCTTGCCGGTGGTCGCGCTGGCGGTGTCCAAAGGAGTGATAGCTGCGGCATCCATCAGTGGCGAAGTCTGGATTCTTGATGCGGATACGTTGACCCTGCGGACCCGGTTTGACACGGCGCAGGGTGCGGTCTGGGCACTGACCTTTGACGGGGAAAGCCTGTTGACCGGCGGTCAGGACGGGCTGATCCGCCGCTGGTCGCGGATGGGCGACCCGCTTGGCGCAGACCCCACGCCGGGCAAAGCGGACGGTTATGACGACGGCAGTCGCGGCGCAGAGGTCTGGCGGGCCTGTGCGGTGTGCCACAGCCTGACCCCTGATGACGCAAGCCGCGCCGGGCCCAGTCTGCACGGCCTGTTTGGCCGAAAGATTGGCACCGCGCCCGGTTATGCCTATTCCGAGGCGTTGCGTGCCCTTGATATCATCTGGACCCCCGACAGCCTGTCAGACCTGTTTGCGCTTGGACCCGACGCCTATACGCCGGGCAGCCGGATGCCCGAACAGCGCATCCCCGACGCGCAAGACCGTGCCGCGCTGGCGGCGTTTCTGGCGAACCATCGGTGAACGCGCGCCCTTGTGGACAATCTGCGCCGCCCGTCCTATGTCGTGTGTCATGACATGGGATGAAGAAATCGACGCGACCGGCCTTTTGTGCCCGCTGCCCGTGCTCAAGGCGCGCAAGCGGTTGATGTCGATGGCCCAAGGTCAGGTCCTGCGCCTGATTGCCACTGACCCTGCCGCGTTGATCGACGTGCCGCATTATTGCGCCGAGTCCGGCAATCAGGTGCTGTCGATGGATGAAACGCCGGTTCACCGGATCTGGCTGATCCGGCGCACCTGAGGTTAGATCCTGCGCGGTTGCGCGCGGCTATAACCCGAACCCGCTGTAGGGCAGATAGCGCACCCTGTCGCCTGGGCTTACGTCCATCGCGTGGTCGGGCAGTTCCACCAGACC
>JAUSPL010000253.1 GCA_030656535.1 Gemmobacter sp. | reverse complement strand
TGTCTGTAACTTCGAGATACAGCACTACGCAAAATACGCTGGCGGCAAAGGTTTGCCGATCCAGTTCGATGATCTGAACTCGGACGCGCGGGATCAATGGGGAATTGATGCCGACAGCGCGGCCCGGCGTCTTTATGTGTTGCATGAGGGTGTGCTGACATCAGGGATTGATGCGTTTCTGGTCCTTTGGGCGCAAATGCCGAAATATCGCTGGCTGGGCAATCTTGTCGGATTGCCGGGGGTCAGGCAGATTGCGTCCGCGACCTATGACCATGTGCTCGCCCCGCTCATCTATCGCTGGCATCTGCGCCGGATGGCCAAGAAATCCGCCTGAACGACGACCTGGACATCCAAGCAGACGTGCCGACCGTCCATGTCGGGCGTTTGTCGCGGTTTGGCGGCATGGCCTCGGGATCGCAGTGGGTATGGCGACAAGGGGCTTGCGCGCACAGGCCATGGGCAGGCCACCTGATCCTGCAATCAAGGTGCAATATCCCTGCGTGCGGGTCAGCATCGACAGCGATCTGCACTATCGTCCCGTTGATGCGCCTGCCGGGGCTTTTGCCGCGCGGAGTGGACACCCGCCCGTTGCTGTCCAAGGCAAGGCTCCGGTTGCATGTGGGGCACAAGAGCATGTTGTCTTGTATGTCCGTGTGCTTCAGCAGGGTCTTGACGCGGATCTGTAGGTCGACTTTGCCTGCGTTGGCGATGCGTTGAAGCGGGTCAAAGGTTCTGTCAAAGCTGGCGAAAGCCATCTCGCGGCAAAAGGGACTGCTAATTTGGCTAAGCTGTTTTCCTGCGGCGCCGGGGTCATGCTGACTTGGCGTCCCGGCGGCAGCGACCGGATGCGCTGCCTGACGAGGGATCGACGGGCGCCCCGAAAGCGACTTCTTTCAACCCCGGGGCCTGTCGTCTTGAACAAACGACGACAGGGGCGGGCCATGTGGGTGGGACGGAATCCGACGCCCCCTGCGCCGCGAGCAACGTGGCGGCACGACCGTCATGTGGGCAGCACCTGATCTAGGATATGCGGGATCTGCTGTTTCACCTTGAAGAACCCGGCTGTTGCATGCGGCCAGATCGCGCTGTCCCAATCGCGGCGCCATTCGCAAAAGGTGATCCCGCGGGCGGCGAGGGCGGGTTTTGCCAGGTCCAGCCAGTCGCGCAGGGGGCCAGTGGTGATGTAAGGCGTCACGATCTGTGTCGCCTCTGCGGCGCAAGCCCAGTTCGCCAGGCTGGCGGGGTCATCGGCGCGAAGGGAGACTGAAGGTATCCCGGCACGCACGGCCGCATCCGCCAGTGCGGCCTGTTCAAACCGCGAAACCATGTCAGCCACGGGCAAGGGCGACCGCAGGTGGCTTGACGTCAGGGTGGCGGCGGTGCGGATGTCAAACCCGCCAAGACCGAAATCCTCGACCCGGCAATCCTCATCCGTGATCAACAGGGCGGTGGGTTTGTGGGAGTGCGGCAAGACAACCTGGCGCAGGGGCATCACAGACGGCAGGCCATCTGGCTCGGTCGCCTCCAACCCCCGCGTCACATGGGCCAGATCGCCGGGTCGGGGGGAAAAACGCCCGGCAGTAAAGGTGGCGATGTTCTGGGCGTCGGCCGGATAGGGTTTGCCCCGCGTGTGCAGCCCCGCAACCCACCGCCAGCCCAGTGTGTTTGACGCCGCATCGCCGTCCAGCAGGTGGCGATAGAAAAAGTCCGCCCCCAGCCGCCATGGCAAGCCAAGCGTAAAAATCCAGATCGAGGCGAACCACATCCGCGCGTGGTTGTGCAGATAGCCGGTATCGACCAATTCGGTGGCCCAGGCATCGAAGTAGTCCAGCCCCGTCTGCCCGTCCATCGCACGCTCCACTTCACGCCGCAGCCGCCGGTCGCGGTCAAGGTCTGAAAGATCACTCTCCAAACCGTCACGAAAGCTGGTCCAGACTTGTGGGCGGCGCTCCAGCCAGCCTTTGAAATAGCTGCGCCAGATCACCTCTTGCACGAACTTCTCGGCATCCAGCGGCCCGTGGGCAGCCAGTGCCGCCGTCACGACATCAGATTCAAGTACCAGTCTGCGCCGGACATACGGCGACAGCCCCGACACCGCCTTGTGCGCGCCCGGTCCATGATCGGTATTGCGCCCATTGGCATAGCGCCGCCCCATGCGGGGCGCAAACGCCGCCAACAGCCGCTCGCCCTCTTTGCGCGTTGCAATGCCGTCGGTCATCTTGGTCCTGCCTTCTTCAAAGAACACCAAATGGCGCACCGGATCGCGCTTTCAACACGGCAGGATGCCCGCGCCAAGCGAGCCCCCGACCATAGGGCACAGCACGGTCCGCCCCCGCAGTCTGGCGGGCCGAACGGACATGCCGCCAATTCTGCTATGAAGGAACAGCGTTACTGCGGGCGACACATGGCTTGGGTCGCGGTCGTTTCCGATGCCAAGCCTGATGTCACGGCAACGTGCCGACAGATCGCTGCCGCCAAAATCGAACGGCGTGTCTTGCCGCACGGGTGCCACGGAAACCGCGAACATCGACTGGATCAGCAGGTGCCGCCGTATCGGCCTCATCGATCGGCGTGGCATCAGTTTCGGCCGCAGCAATCATCAGGTCTTCAAACGGCAGCTCCAGTTGTTCGAACTCGCGCTCGATCTTTTCCAACGACTGGCCGAAGGCCTGCTTCCTGAGCTTGGC
>JAUSPL010000252.1 GCA_030656535.1 Gemmobacter sp. | reverse complement strand
CTGCGGCTGTCCCGCGTCAACCACGGCGGCAATGATCTTGGCATAGCCCGTGCAGCGGCACAGCACGCCGGAAATCGCCTGTTCCGCCTGGGCCGGTGTCGGTTGCGGCACCTCGCGCAGCAGGGCCGTCGCTGCCATCAGCATTCCAGGTGTGCAGATGCCGCATTGCGCCGACCCGTGCCGCAAGAAAGCCGTCTGCAACCTGCCCGGCACGTCGCCAAGCCCGGCCACCGTGTCCACAGTGCAGCCCCCGACCCTGCCCACCGGCACCAGGCAGGCACAGACCGGCGCGCCATCCACCAGCACCGTGCAAGCCCCGCAATCGCCCGCATCACAGCCGACCTTGACGCCCTCATGCCCCATCGCGCGCAATGCATCCGACAACCGCATCTGAGGCGCAGCGGTGGCGGTGGCGGGATGCCCGTCCAATAGGAACGTCACCCCGCCGTGATCCGTGATGCCGACGTCACTCATGCCCGCCCCTCTGCGATCTGCCGCAAGGCCCGCCTGATCAGCACCGGGACGACCGCAGCGCGATACGCCGCACCCGCCCGCACATCCGAAATCGGCGCAAGTCCGTCGGCGTCCGCCGCCGTGACCCGCCCCACCAGATCACCGGCCTGCGCCCCGATCAGCAGGGATTCCAGCGACGGCAGGCGCCGCGCAACCGGCGAACATGACCCCACGGCAACGCCCGCGCGCACCACCCGGCCCGCGTCGAACCCAAGTTGCACCGCGACCATCGCGATCGAAATCACCATATACCTGCGCGCGCCCAGTTTAACGAACGCCGAGCCCTCGCCAGGGTCAGGCACAAGAACCGCTGTCACCAGCTCACCCGCGCGCAGGTCGACCTGCCGAACCCCGGTCACAAAATCAGCCAGCCCGACCACCCGCAGGCCCGAAGGCCCCGCCAGTTCCACCGACGCATCAAGCGCCAGCAGCGCCACGGTCCCATCCGCAGCGGGCGAGGCATTGACGATATTGCCAGCAACGGTGCCCGCGTTCTGGATCTGGGGTGACCCGACCTCGCGCGCGGCGGCCTGCAAGGCGGCAAAGCCAGGCGGCAAATCTGCGCGGGCAAGGTCGGTCCAAGTGGTCAGCGCCCCGAAGCGCCAATGCCCATCCCGCCAGGATACACCGCGCAGCGCGGAAATCCCGGTGATGTCCAGCAGGTCCGCGCGCATCAAGGCATCGCCAAATGCGGGGTACACATCGGTGCCACCCGCGACCACCGTCCAACCCGGACGATCCGTCAGCAGCGCAAGCGCCTGATCCAACGTCCCCGGCCGGACATAGGCAGCCATCAGCGCAGCCCGTCCTTTCCCACCACCTGCTCGACGGTCAAACCGCCAACCCTTGCCAGCGGGCGCCCCGAATCCGTCACCGCCACGGCAACCATGATCTCGTTCGCGCGCGGGGCATCGTTGATCTGCACCACCATTGCGTCGAAATGGCTGCGGACAAAGGCCGCGTCCTTGTGGCCCAACGGCACGTCAAGCGGCTGCCCCGGCCCACCCATCTTTTTGCTGGATGGCACCAGCGCCGCACCTTTTTCCACCGCCACGCGCAACGGCGCGCCAAGCCGGGGGTGCAAGATCGCGGCGGCATGTTCCAACTCGCCCGCCTCACCGACCATCGCGGCCTTGCCATAGCTTTCGGCCTGCGACGGGGTGATGCCCAAAGCCTCGACGCATTTGCGGCCCAAAAGCGCGCCCAGCTCCTCGCCCACCGCCATCAGGGGTTCCAGATCGGGCTGAAATCGACCGGAAAACGGGTTTTCGATCACCGCCACCGCGCAGGCCTTGCGGGTGGGCGGCGAAATCTGCTGCCCTGCCTCGCGCCGGGTTTCTTCCACGAATACCACCAGCTTGCGGATGCGGGCGGCCATCACAACACCGGAACCAATGTGGCGGGCGGGGTGGACCGCGACCGCCCACAGCGCACCTTGCCGTCGATCATCACACCGCCAATGCCGGGAATATCGCCAAAGCTGATTGCCTCCAGCAAATCGCGGCCCGAGGACCCGATGGGTCGGTCCATGAACACCAGATCGGCAGGCTGACCCTGCGCGATGATCCCGCCCGGCAAACCGCGCTTGCGCGCGATGTTTCCAGTGGCAAGGCAGATCGCCTGTTCGGCGGGCAGACCGCCCAGCGAGCTGAGCAATGTCACCATCCGCAGCATCCCGTTTGGCTGCACGCCCGACCCTGCCGGCGCATCGGTCCCGATCAGCATGTCTGCCAGACGTCCGACATCCATCACCGCCTTCAGACAGACCAGCGCCGACAATTCATTGCCGTTGTGAACAACCTCCAACGCGCCAAGCGCGCCCTCGACCAGTTCGCGGATACCGGAATGGGCGATCGATGTGGGCCCGCCGTTGATATGGCTTACCACATCAGGCTGCGCGATCAGAACGTCGTCCTGTGTTACCAAGTGCGACCCAGCAATCGAAGGCCCGCCGGTGTGCATGATCGTCTCGATGCCCAGCTCGCGGCACCACTGCGTCACCTGGGCTGCATCGGCCCCCTTGGCCACGGTCCCCAGCCCGATCTCCCCGATATGACGGATGCCCGCCGCCCTGAGCTTTTCATAGAGCGCGCGGTCAAAGCCCAGTTCGGGCACCGGAGCGCCAGC
>JAUSPL010000250.1 GCA_030656535.1 Gemmobacter sp. | reverse complement strand
CATGCCGATCACGGTCTGGCGGGTGATGCCGTTCAGGAAACAATCGGCCAGCGGGGTGTGTACCTCGCCATCCTTGACGAAAAAGATGTTGGCGCCGGTGCACTCGGCAACGTAGCCGCGCCAATCCATGAACAGCGCATCTGAACAGCCCTTCGCCTCGGCTGCGTGTTTTGACATGGTGCAGATCATGTAAAGCCCGGCAGCCTTTGCCGCCACGGGAATTGTTTCCGGGCTGGGGCGCTTCCATTTTGCGATGTCGATTTTCGCGCCCTGCATCTTGGCGTCGCCGTAATAGGCGCCCCATTCCCAGCCCGCGACCGCCATCCGCACCGGATTGCGCTTGGCCGAAACACCCATATCCTCGCCCGATGCGCGCCACGCCACGGCGCGGACATAGGCATCTGTCCAGTTGTTGGCCTTGAGCATGGCATATTTTGCCTCTTCGATCTGTTCGACCGAATAGGGGATTTCCATGTCCAGAAGCTCTGCCGACTTGCGCAACCGGATGGAGTGTTCCACCGATTTGAAGATCTTGCCGTTATAGCAGCGCTCGCCCTCGAACACCGACGATGCATAGTGTAGCGCATGGGTCAGGACGTGGACCTTGGCGTCGCGCCAGTCCACCAGCGTGCCATCCATCCAGATTTTCCCGTCGCGGTCATCATAGCTACCGGCCATCTCTATCTCCTCCGCCCGCAGGCATTTGCGAAAGTTGCGCGCTTCAGGTAATCAGTCGACATAATGTTGCGCGATTTCGGGGAAGAGTTAGCGATTCGGCCTTGGAAAGTCAACAAGGCTGACATAAAATCGATCACAAGCCGCGTTGGCGAAAAAAGAGGGGCAGGCAATGGCGGACAAGGCAGTAGGGCCGAGTGCGGGCGGTGAAGCGCTGCTGTTCCTGACCGATGAGCAGTTGCGCAAAGGCAGTGAGGCGATGTTCTTTGCCTATCGCGGCTTTACGGCCGACCCTGACCGCATCCTGGACGCAAAGGGCTATGGGCGCGCGCACCACCGGGCGATCCATTTCATCCATCGCAGCCCCGCCACCACGGTCAACAACCTGCTGGCCATTCTTGGTGTGACCAAGCAGTCGTTGAACCGGGTCCTGCGGACATTGATCGAGGACGGACTGGTGGAAAGCCGGGTTGGGCGCGCCGACAAGCGCGAACGCCATCTGCATCTGACGGCCAAGGGGGCAGAACTGGAACGCGCGCTGTCGGACGCTCAGCGCGCCCGGATGCGGTCGGCCTATCGTGCAGCGGGCGCCGAGGCTGTTGCAGGCTTTCGTCAGGTGCTGGAGGCGATGATGGACAGTGAGCAACGCGCCCAATATCAGGGTCTGAGGGAGAGCGGCAAATGAATGACCCGAATGCCCTCCATCTGCTGGTTGTGGATGATGACGAACGCATCCGGGGCTTGCTGCAAAAATTCCTGATCCGGAACGGGTTTCTGGTCTCTACCGCGCGTGACGCCGCTCAGGCGCGCCGGTTGCTGGTCGGGCTTGAATTCGATCTGATCGTGCTGGACGTGATGATGCCGGGCGAGGATGGAGTTTCCTTGACCCGCTGGTTGCGTGAACGTCAGGCGGTGCCGGTTCTGTTGTTGACGGCGCGGGGCGAGGCCGACAACCGCATCGAGGGATTTGAGGCCGGGGCGGATGACTATCTGGTCAAACCGTTCGAGCCGCGTGAACTCTTACTGCGCATCAATGCCATTTTGCGCCGCGTTCCCGTGGCGCGCGAGGCTGCGCCTGTGGCGCGCATGTTGCACCTTGGCGCCGTACGCTATGATATCGACCGCGGCGAGCTGTGGCTGGGCAACGACCTTGTACGCCTGACCACGACCGAGGCCGCCTTGATGCGGATCTTTGCTGCCCGCGTGGGCGAGGTGGTCACGCGGGAAAAGCTTGTGGGCGATCTGGGCCGCGATGACGGACAGGCAACCGAGCGCGCGGTAGACGTCCAGATCACCCGACTGCGCCGCAAGATCGAATCCGACCCAAAGATGCCGCGCTATCTGCAAACCGTCCGGGGCGAAGGCTATCGCCTGGCGCCTGACTGATCGAACCTTGGCTCAGGGGCGTTCGACCACCTGAAGGCGCAGCGCGCGAAGGGGTAGGGCCACCCCTTCGTTGCTTGCGATGGTGCGCATCAGCCGAACCGGCGCGCAAGGTGGTCCAGATAGGGGCCCGTGTCCGGCGGCGTTCCGGTCGCACGGGTGACGATCTCGGCCCGGGTCAGGCTGCGGCCATGGCGCCAGACATCTGACTCCAGTTTGCGGTGCAATGGAGTGTAGTCGCCGGCCGCCACAGAGCTGATGACGTCGGGTGCGGTGCGGCGGATGTTGTCCATCAACTGAGCCGCCATCACGTTGCCGACGGTATAGGTCGGGAACGATCCGACGTAGCCCGACGACCAATGTACGTCTTGCAGGCACCCCATCGCGTCACTGGGGACGTCAAGCCCCAGATCGCGGCTGATCGCGGCGTTCCATGCCTCGGGCAGGTCTGCGACTTTCAGGCTGCCGTCCATCAGCGCCATTTCCAGATCGACCCGCAGCATGATGTGGAAATCATAGGTCAGCTCGTCGGCTTCGACCCGGATCAGCCCCGGCTCGATCCGGTTCACGGCCGCCGAGAATTCGGTGGGGGTCACGTCGCCCAAGGCCTGGGGAAAATGTCGTGCCAGTCGGTCGAAATGAAGCGTCCAAAAGCCGGGGTCGCGGGCGATGTGCATCTCGATCAGGCGCGACTGGCTTTCATGCGCGCCAAAGCTGGTCCCGCCGACGGCATAAAGCCCGATCATGTCGGTGGCGTGGGCGGTGCGGGTGAACGCGGGCGCGATGCCTTGTTCGTACAGCGCGTGTCCCGTTTCATGCGCAGTGCCAAAGATCGACATCGGCAGGTAATTTTGCCGATACCGGGTGGTGATGCGCACATCCTGCCGGGTAAAGCTGATCTCGAACGGGTGCACGGCGGTGTCCAGCCGACCCCGTGTCGTGTCATAGCCAAGGATACCGGCAAGTTCGACCGCGAAGGCGCGTTGTGCGGCCTCGGGGAAATCGCGGTACAGGAAATCGGTGCGTGGCGCAGGCTTGGCGCGCGCCGCGGCAAGGATCGGTTTCAACCCTGCGCGCAGCACCTGAAAGAACGCAGCCAGCGACGCGGCCGTTTCGCCCGGCTCATAGATCGGCAGCATCGCGTCATAGGGGTGTGCGTCATAGCCAAGCGCATCCGCCTGTGCCCGGGCCTGTGCAATCGTGCGTTCCAGATAGGGACGAAAGATCGTGAAATCCGACTTTGCCCGTGCCTCGGCCCAGGCGGCCTGGGCGACGGTGGCAAGTTCGGCCTGCGATTGCAGAAGGCTTGCCGGGATCTTTGCGTGATGGGTGATTGCGGCGGCCACCGCCTGCGCAGCGCGTCGGTCTGGGTGATCATCGGGCAGGGCGTGGGTGTCGTTCAGCGCCGTGTCCACGGCCCCACGCATCGCGGGTGACAGGATCAGGTCACGTGCAAGGCCCTTGAGCGTGGCAATCTGTTGACCCCGGGTTTCCGCACCACCCGCAGGCATCTGCGTCCGGGCGTCCCAGACCAGCAGGTTGGCGGCGCAGAGGATGTCGTTCAGGCGGGCGGTCAGGGCGGCAAGGGTCATGTCAGGCTCCGGTTCCGCCATCGTTGATGTGGCAGGCAACACTGTGAAGAGAAGCGGCTTGGGTCAGTCTGGGTGCCTCAACGCGGCAGCGTGGCCCGGCCAGCGTACAGCGTGGATGAAACGCACAGCCCGACGGCGGCTTCAGCGGCGACGGGATCTCGCCCTTGATCGCGTGAAAGGTTCTCTTGCCGGTGCCGATGACGGGCACAGACG
>JAUSPL010000245.1 GCA_030656535.1 Gemmobacter sp. | reverse complement strand
TCCGGGCATCTTGATGTCGCTGACCACCACGCCCGGAAATTCTGACCCGATGCCCTTCAGCGCCTCTTCGGCACTGGCATAGGTTTCTGTGTCAAATCCCGACAGTGCCAACCACTGGCTGATGGATTGCCGCATGTCTGCTTCGTCATCGACGATAGCGACCTTCATTGCTCGTGCCATTAACCCTCACTCGGCTGCCTTCATCTTGTCACCCAATAAGGGAAGCTGAAGATCGAACACAGCCCCCCCGCCATCACCATTGCGTGCCGTAAGCCGCCCACCCAGATCATTTGCGATCCCGGAGGATATGGCCAGACCCAATCCGACACCTTCGCCGGGTTTCTTTGTGGTCCAGAACGGTTCGAAAAGTTTGTCCAGATCGGTGATCCCCGGGCCGTTGTCGCGCACGGTCAGGGTCGCCGTTTCCCCGGTGGTCAGCACCATTTCAATCTGCGGCGCGGCCACGTCGCGTGTCGCATCCAGCGCATTGCGCAGAAGGTTGATGATGACCTGTTCCAATCGGATGCGATCGGCCATCACCATCACGGGCGCGCGTGGCAGGCTGCGGATGATCCGCACCCGCCGGGGCTTCAACTGCGGCTCCATCATCGACAGAGCCTCGGATATGCAGGATTTGAAGTCCACGGGCGCAAAGGCCTCGCCACCCTTGCGGGCATAGGATTTCAACTGGCGCGTGATTGCGCCCATGCGGTCGATCAGATCGTCGATGCGCTGGAACGAACTGAGCGCTTCGTCCGGCCTGCGGCGTTGCAGCAACAGGCGCGCACCCGCAAGATAGGTTTTCATCGCGGCCAACGGTTGGTTCAACTCGTGACTGACCGCCGCCGACATTTCGCCCAGGACCGCAAGTTTGGAGGATTGTGCCAAGGTCTGTTCGGCTACGGCAAGATCTTTTTGCACCTTTTCACGCTCGGCTATTTCCCGCTGAAGTCGCGCGTTCAGCAGTCGCAATTCCGCCGATTCACGCAACAGCAGACGCGACTGGCTGCGGGCCCGCCGTGACAGCATATAGAATGACAGCGCCAGCAGGATCGCGAAGCCCATGATTTCCAGCGCAAGCACCACGTTGACCCGATCCCGCACCGAATCGAACTGCGTGAACGCGACGATTCGCCAGCCGCGAAACGGAACCCGGGATTCGGTCCGCATCACCGCCTCGCCGCGCACATAGGCGTCGGGCGGCGATTGCGCCCAGTCGGCAGTCGCCTTGAGCGCGCGCTGAATCGCAGAGGTCGGATCGCGCAGGGCCAGGGCCTCGTCCAAGGTCCGCCCGCGCCAACGCGGTTCGGTTGCCAGGACCACATGGCCTTCGCTGTCGATCACGGCCACGGCATCGGCGACCCCGGCCCATGCGCGTTCGTATTTCATCAGGTCCACCTCGACCACGATCACGCCGCGCGCCTTGTTGTCCGACAGCAGCGCGCGTGAAAACGTAAAGCCGTATCCGCCTGTCTCGCGTCGCCATGCTGTAAAGACGGTGTCCTTGGACCGTTGCGCATCGACGAAATAGGCTTGCTGGCGGTGGGCCGTGCCGATGCGGTTGCGGTCGGTGGCGGCCACCGTGCGACCATCGATGTCCAACAACAGGATCGAGGCGGCCCCAAGTTCGGCTTGCAATGAAATAAGACGTTGTGACGTGATCGAATAGTCAGCGTCCGCCAATGCCCCAAGCAGCGCAGGGTCCCGTGCAAGCAGCAGCGGAACGACCGAGTTGCGCTGCAGTTCAGACATCAGGTTGCCTGTGTACAGCACCAGGCGCAATTCGGCGCGGTTGCGCGTCGTCTCGGTAAAGCGCTCGGTCAGCAGTTGATGCGTGAACCATACAACGGTCATTGAAACCGCCAGCACCGCAATGACAAACCCGCGCAACAAAAGCTGCGCCCGGCGGCCGCCAGTCGGTTCGGTCATGCTGGGCAGATCAGACGTTTGCATGACCCAAGTCTAGGCCCGTGACCGCGATGCCACAAGCGCCGCGCTGCGCAACATGGTCAGACAGGCGCCAAAACGCCCATCAGTGAGCGAAACATCGGCAAACCATCCGAACCGCCGGTGGCCGTGTCGATGACCCGTTCGGGATGCGGCATCATGCCCAACACCCGACGGTTTTCCGACAGCACGCCCGCGATGTCATCCGCCGCCCCATTGGGGTTGGCCGCATAGCTGAAGGCGACCCGGTCTTCACCGCGCAACCGTGCCAGCGTCTCGGGGTCGGCCTGATAGTTGCCGTCATGGTGGGCCACCGGGATCTTGATCAGCTGTCCCCGGCCATAGCCCGAAGTAAAGGCGCTGTCGGTGGTATCAACGCGCAGTTCCAGCGTCTTGCAGATGAACTTCAGCCCGGCATTGCGCATCAGGGCCCCCGGCAACAGACCGGTTTCGGTCAGCACCTGAAACCCGTTGCAAATCCCCAGCACAAAGCCCCCGCGCGCCGCATGTGCGGCCACGGCCTGCATCACCGGCGCCCGCGCGGCAATTGCCCCGCAGCGCAGATAGTCGCCGAACGAAAAGCCGCCGGGAATGCCGACGACATCAACGCCGGCTGGCAACTCGGCGTCCTTGTGCCAGACCCGGATGACCCGAGCGCCCGAGGCCTCGAAGGCGACGGCAAGATCGCGGTCGCAGTTCGAACCGGGAAAGGTGATCACAGCGGCTTTCATCGGCATCCTTTCGGCATGGCGGGGCTTGCGCGCCCTTTACGCCAAACCCCTGCGCGCTTCCAGTAGAAACCGGGCCTGTTCATGCAATCGCGCGTCGGACGTGGTTCTTTTTCGCGAAACCAACCTTTGGACCCGGGGCGCGCGGCCCCGGATCTGACCGATGCGTCACCGGCCAAAGTCTGTGATGACCGCCACGCCCGGCGCGGTCGGTCCGTTGAAGGCGCGCAATTCCTCGGACGCCTGCGACAACGCGACGTGGCGTGCCACGATGGGCGTCACATCGACCCGCCCGGATTCGATCATCGACAGCAGCGACGGATACCGCCAGGCGGGCATGCCGCGGGTGCCGAACAGGGACAGGTTCTTCATGTAGACCGCGTTCATGTTGATCTCCATCCGGGCGGTGTGACCCACCGGCATGCCCACTTGGACATGGCGGCCAAGTGGGCGTAGACATTCGATGGACCCGTTTGTCGTCACCGCGATTCCCAGCGCCTCGACACTGACATGCGCGCCGCCTTGCGTGATGTCGCGGATGGCTTCTGCCACATTTCCCGAACGGGCGTCGATTGCGGCCTCGGCACCCAAAGCCAAGGCGTGCTCCAGCTTTTCGGGCACCACATCGACCACGATGACCCGCGCACCCAAAGCCCGACCCAGGATCAGGCACGACAGCCCGATCCCCCCGGTGCCATGAACGGCCAGCCATTCGCCCGCCTGCAAACCGGCGCGCCCGGTCAGTGCATGCCACGCGGTGGTGACGCGGCAGCCAAGTCCGGCGGCCAGGGCGGGCGTCATGCTGTCGGGCAGGCGGGCAAGGTTGTGGGCATGCGGCACACTGACATATTCCGCAAAGGCACCCGGTTCTATGAACCCCGGCAGGCGCTGGTCAGGACAGGTGTTCGAATGCCCCGACTGACAAGCCGGGCAAGACCCGCAAGCCAGAATGAACGGCGCCACCACCTGGTCGCCGACGCGCCATTTCGCCAACGGACCGGCCTCGACCACCTCGCCGCAGTATTCATGCCCGGGGATCTGCCCCGGCTTGACGCGCGGATGTTCGCCCACCCAGCCGTGCCAGTCCGACCGGCAGATGCCGCAGGCCAGCACCTTCAGCACCACGCCATCGGCCTCGCAGACCGGGTCGGGAACCGACTCGATCGACAGATCGGCGTTGTAATGTCTCAGAACGGCTGCGCGCATGATGTCCTCCGCTTACCGGCGCGGCGTGTCGCGCGCCTTCCCGACGCGCAGTTGGCGGTCTGCACGCGTCGCGGTCAAGCAGCTTTGCCGCAAAGCCGCCACGACAATTCCGCAGCGCCACCTGAGCCGCGCCAAAGCTTAACCATGAATTCATCGTTACCATCTGCTTAACAAAACGGCTGCATCCGGAGGACTGGCCGCAAACAAGAAACCCTGTCGAGAGCAGAAACATGACCGAGATCAGCTTTTACGCGCGCGGCGATAGCAGCAGCGCCAACAACGCGGCGGTGAACGTGCAAGGCACGTCCACCACGCCGACGACCCTGCTGACCTTCAGTTCCGGTGCGACCGGCGATATCCGGTTGGATTACAACAACGGCCTGCCGGACCCCGACACCGTTCTGATCATCAACAGCGTGTCGATGAGCTTCACCGTTGAATTCTCGGGCCTCTTGCCCGACAGCAACAAGTTGTCGAACGTCAATGGCCAGGATCTGCGCGGGGCCGAGATCGCGGTGATCACTGCCGCGAACGGGCAGCGGTATTTCTTTCTGACCGACGGCGGCTCGCTGGCAACCATGACCGCCTTTCCCAATGGCGCGCATGGCATCGTCAGCGTCACCAACGGCGGAAATCCGGTGCTGTTGTGCTTTATCGCCGGCACATTGATCGCGACCCCGCAGGGTGAACGTGCGGTGGAAGGCCTGCAACCGGGCGATCTGGTGTCAACGGCGGATGGTGGCGCCGTTCCCTTGCGCTGGCTTGGGCATCGCCGGGTCAGCGGGTTCGAACTCGCGCGCTACCCCGAACTGCGCCCGGTGGTCATTCCGGCCGGGCTGTTCGGCCCCGGTCAGCCGCACAGCGACCTTGGCCTGTCACCGCAGCACCGGATCGTGGTGGATGGCTGGCAGGTTGAGCTGTTGTTCGGTGCCGAGGCGATGCTGATGCCCGCGCTGCATCTCGTGGGCGCCGGGGCGCGACACGGCACGCAACCGGGGCCGCTTGATTTCTATCACCTGTTGTTCGACGGGCACGCGGTCGTGCTGGCGAACGGGTTGCGCAGCGAAAGCTTTCAGCCCGGCAGCCGGGCGCTGCGTCCGGGCAGCGCCGCGCGTCGCGAGGTCGACCTGCTGTTCCCCGGCCTTTTGTGCAAGGATACCCCGCGCCGGGACGATTGCCTGCCGACACTGCGCAGCTACGAATCGCGCGCACTGTGCCAGATGTGGTCGGGGCGATTGCAGCAGGCAGCCTGAGCCGGCGACTTTTTCCCGCCGCCTGACCCCGCCGCATGGCCGGGCACCTTGGCCCCGCAGTTTGGCGGGGCAGGTCACCGGACAGGTCAGGCGATCTCGACGGTGTATTTCTCGATCACGGTATTGGCCAGCAGCTTGTCGCACATTTCCCGGACCTCGGCCTCGGCCGCAGCACGGTCGGTGGCAGCCAGATCCAGTTCGATCACCTTGCCCTGACGCACAGCCTGCACCCCGGAAAAACCCAGAGTGCCAAGCGCGTGGCGCACGGCCTCGCCCTGTGGGTCAAGAACGCCGTCTTTCAGCATGACATGAACGCGGGCTTTCATCGGGGCGGGCCTTTCAGTTGATCAGGGTCGGTTTGGTCGCATGGGTGACGTTCGAGGGCATGACCCCCAGGCGCCGTGCCAGTTCGGTATAGACGTCGGCCAACGGACCCGGTTCACGCGTCACGCCTTCACGGTCGGGGCCTTCCGTGCCGCGCAGATCCCACAGACGACAGCTGTCCGGGCTGATTTCATCGGCCACGATCAGGCGCATGAAGTCACCTTCCCAGATACGTCCGACCTCGATCTGGAAATCGGCCAGACGGATACCGACACCCATCATGACGCCGGACAGAAAGTCGTTCACGCGCAACGCAAGCGCGATCATGTCGTCCATGTCTTGCTGACTGGCCCAGCCAAAGGCGATGATGTGTTCCTCGGTCACCAGAGGATCGCCCAGCTTTTCGTCCTTGAAATAGAACTCGACGATGGGTCGGGGCAGGGGGGTGCCTTCGGGAATCCCCAGCCGGCGCGACAGGTCGCCTGCGGAAAAGTTGCGCACCGTGACTTGCAGCGGAATGATCTCGACCATGCGGATCAGTTGTTCGCGCATGTTGATGCGCCGGATGAAATGCGTGGGCACACCGATAGCGTTCAGGCCGGTCATGAAAAACTCTGACAGCCTGTTGTTCAGGACACCGCGCCCGTCTGCAGGCCCCTGTTTCTGGGTCGGCTGCGTCGCGGCGTCATCCTTGAAATACTGAATAAGGGTACCGGGCTCTGGTCCTTCATAAAGGATCTTTGCCTTGCCCTCATAAACCTTTTTGCGCCGTGCCATGCATACTCCGTCTGCGCGCACACCCGGTCGGGCCGCACGTCTGTCCGGGCGCATATACGGCAAGGTGGGGCTTGCCGCAAGGATCGCAGGTGTGATCGCAGGCGCGGATGTGGCTGCCGGGGGGGCATATCCCGCATTTGCACGGTCTTTGCCCGGGGCGCAGCACCCCGGACCCACCCCGTCCCCTTGTCAGGACGCGGTCAGACAGGCATATGGAGAGGGAAACCATGACCACACACCCATTCAGTACCGGGGGATTCCCATGACCACTTTTGACGACCGCGAAAAGGCCTATGAGGCCAAATACGCACATGATGCGGAAATGGCGTTCCGGGCAAACGCGCGCCGCAACAAGCTGCTTGGCCTTTGGGCGGCGGAACTTCTGGGCAAGACCGGCGATGACGCGGCGGCCTATGCGATTGACGTCGTGAAGTCCGATTTTGCCGAAGCTGGCGATGACGACGTGCTGCGCAAGGTTGCGGCCGATCTTGGAGATCGTGCAACCAGGGCGGAGATCCGCGCCAAGATGGATGCGCTGGTGGCCGTGGCCAAGGCGCAGCTGATGGACGATGCGTCCTGATCTGACTGCCGCCCAGTGCCTGTGGGACGACATCCCGGTGCCAATGATGATGCCGGGTCGATAAGACGACCAGCCCCCGTTCAACCCCTGGGTTTGCACCCTGAGCGGTAGCGGGCCGACCTTACCGGAGAAACCGTGATGTCCGACGCCTTGACCCGCCTTCTGGAAACCCGCGACTGGCTGATGGCTGATGGCGCGACCGGAACCAACCTGTTCAACATGGGCCTTTCAGCCGGTGAGCCGCCGGAAATGTGGAACCTTGAGCATCCCGATCGCATACGGCTGCTGTACCGCGGGGCGGTGGATGCAGGGTCCGACATCTTCCTGACCAACTCGTTCGGGGGCAACGCAAGCCGGCTCAAGCTGCATGGTGCGCAAGGGCAGGTGCACGAACTGAACCGCGTCGCTGCCAGCC
>JAUSPL010000235.1 GCA_030656535.1 Gemmobacter sp. | reverse complement strand
CGAAGGCTATGACACCGCCCGGTCGATCCTGCTTGAAAAGGCGGATGACTTTGAACGTCTTGCCAAGGGCTTGCTGGAGTATGAGACGCTGACCGGAGATGAGATTCGCAAGGTGATTGCCGGGGAAACGCTGGACAGTGGCGACGATCCTGCGCCACCACCACCACCCAGCGGTGGCTTGTCCAGCCTGACGGCGATCCCCAAGACCAAACCGCGCGCAGCGGGCGACGGCGGGATGGAACCCGAACCTTCGGCCTGAGCCTTGGTCAATATGCAAGATACCGGGGCGATAAGCCCCGGCGAGACATCGGACTTTGGCCCCGGCACCTGTGACAGGATCCGGGGTCTTCGTTTGCGTTCCGCTCGGGACATGCGGGCGCGAGTAAACGCGCTGTCCCCTCTTCGTCGTTGTATCTTCACCCAGAAGGTCTGAAAATGTCCGCATTGATCCCTACTGACCACTTTGGCACCATCACATGGTTGGGCCGGGTGCCCGATCGCAAGGCAGCGCTGGCGTCGACTCCCGTGCGGCACATGCATCTGACCTATGCTGGCCCGGACGGCGAATCGCATGGCGGATTGACGCGACCGTCCTGCAGCCGGGTTCTGGGACAGTACCCAAGGGGGACTGAAATCCGCAATACAAGGCAACTGTCGGTGGTGTCCGCGCAGGAACTGGCTCAGATTGCGCGCGCGATGGAACTGGACTGCCTGGACCCGGCCTTGATCGGGGCATCCGTGGTGATCGACGGAATTGCGGACCTGACGCATCTGCCACCCTCGGCGCGGTTGCAGACGGAAAGCGGGGCGACGTTGGTGGTGGATATGGAAAACCAGGCGTGCCAACTACCGGCCAGGCCGATCGAGGCTGCGCATGAGGGCTTCGGTGCGCGGTTTAAATCTGCTGCCACTGGACGCCGTGGGATCACCGCCTGGGTCGAGCGCGAAGGCACGTTGTCGGTCGGTGACCGGGTCCGGCTGCACATTCCGGTGCAGCGCGGGTGGCAGCCGGGGATGCTTTAGGTTTCCAGACCTGCCAACAGCATCCAATACGAATTATCGTGCGGCGGTTTCTGTCTTGGACAGGTCGGAAATGCACGTAGTGACGCGGACCCAGACGGGTATTCAGGGCACAACGGGGCGATCAGTCCCCACAGGGAGAGACACAGATGGCCGTCAAGACCGATATCGAGATTGCGCGCGAAGCAAAGAAACGCCCGATTCAAGAGATCGGTGACAAGCTGGGGATACCGTCAGAGCATCTGCTGCCCTATGGCCACGACAAGGCCAAGGTCGGGCAGGACTTTATCCGCAGTCTGGAAGGTCGCCCGGACGGCAAGCTGATCCTGGTCACCGCGATCAATCCCACCCCGGCTGGCGAAGGCAAGACCACGACGACTGTGGGGCTTGGTGACGGGTTGAACCGGATCGGCAAGAAGGCGGTTGTCTGTATCCGCGAGGCGTCATTGGGCCCGAACTTTGGCATGAAGGGCGGGGCTGCTGGCGGTGGCTATGCGCAGGTCGTGCCGATGGAGGAAATGAACCTTCATTTCACCGGCGACTTTCATGCGATCACATCTGCCCACAACCTGCTGTCGGCGATGATCGACAACCACATCTACTGGGGCAACAGTCTGGACATCGATGAGCGCCGCATCGTGTGGCGCCGCGTGATGGACATGAACGACCGTGCCCTGCGTGACATCGTGGTCAGCCTTGGTGGCGTTTCCAACGGTTTCCCGCGCCAGACCGGGTTTGACATCACGGTGGCGTCCGAGGTGATGGCGATCCTGTGCCTGTCCCGCGACCTTGAGGATCTGCAAAAGCGGCTGGGTGACATCGTGGTGGCCTATACCCGCGCCAAGGCTCCGATTTACTGTCGTGACATCAAGGCTGACGGTGCGATGACGGTGCTGCTCAAGGACGCGATGCAGCCCAATATCGTGCAGACACTGGAAAACAACCCGGCCTTTGTCCACGGCGGGCCGTTCGCCAATATAGCGCATGGCTGCAACAGTGTCATCGCCACCCAGACTGCGCTGAAGCTGGGCGAATATGTGGTGACCGAGGCCGGGTTTGGCGCCGATCTGGGGGCCGAGAAGTTTTTTGACATCAAATGCCGCAAGGCCGGGCTGAAGCCATCGGCTGCGGTGATTGTGGCGACCGTGCGGGCGATGAAGATGAACGGCGGGGTGGCAAAGGCTGACCTTGGCGTGGAGAACGTTTCGGCCGTGGAAAAGGGCTGTCCGAACCTGGGCCGCCACATCGGCAACGTGTCGTCGTTCGGCGTTCCGGTCGTCGTGGCGATCAACCACTTTTTCAGCGACACCGACGCTGAAATTCAGGCGGTCAAGGATTACGTCGCGGCTCAAGGCGTCCAAGCCATCTTGTGCAAGCATTGGGCGATGGGGTCCGCGGGCATCGAAGAGCTTGCCCACAAGGTGGTGGAACTGGCCGAAAGCGGGGTGGCCAATTTTGCCCCGATCTATCCAGATGACATGGGCCTGTTTGACAAGATCGAAACCATCGCGACAAAGATCTATCATGCCGAAGGCGTGGATGCCGACAAGTCGATCCGTGAGCAACTGAAGGTCTGGGAGGCGGCAGGCTATGGCCATCTGCCGGTCTGCATGGCGAAAACCCAGTACAGCTTTACCACCGACCCGAATGTGCGCGGCGCGCCCACTGGCCACCGCATTCCGGTCCGCGAGGTCCGTTTGTCGGCGGGTGCCGGGTTCATTGTCGCAATCTGCGGCGAGATCATGACGATGCCAGGCCTGCCCAAGGTCCCCAGCGCCGAAGTGATCCGGTTGAACGACGCGGGTGACGTCGAGGGACTGTTCTGACTTGACCAAAGGGCCCGGTGCGGGCAGGTACCGCAAAACTGACAGCGGGGCCCGGATGAAACAGGCGGCAGAGTGCAACAGCATGACCGAACTGCGCGAAGTGATTGACGCGCTTGATGCTCGTATCATCGCGTTGCTTGCGGAACGGGCGGGTTGTATCGACCGGGCGGCAGAGCTGAAGCCTGCCGAAGGTCTTCCGGCGCGCATTGATGCACGCGTCGAACAGGTGGTCGATAATGCGCGCCGCGTCGCCCGACAGCACGGGTTGGACCCTGCTCTTGTCGAAACGCTTTGGCGCACGATGATCGAATGGTCGATCGTTCGTGAGGAACAAACCCTTGGCCAGGGCATCCCGCAAAAGGACAAGACATGACTGCAAAGCTTCTGGACGGTAAGGCGTTTGCGGCGCGCATTCGTGCGCAGGTCGCGGTGCATGTGGGCCGGATCAAGGCTGACTTCGGACTGACGCCCGGACTTGCGGTGGTTCTGGTCGGTGAGGACCCGGCGTCTCAGGTCTATGTGCGCAACAAGGGGCAGCAGACTGCCGAGGTCGGCATGAACAGCTTTGAACACAAGCTGCCAGCCGATACATCCGAAGCCGACCTTTTGGCCGTCATCGATGCCCTGAATGCCGACCCTGCCGTTCATGGGATACTTGTGCAGTTGCCGCTGCCGGCGCATCTGAATTCAGATATGGTGATCAACCGGATTGACCCTGCCAAGGATGTTGACGGATTTCACATCTCGAACGTCGGGTTATTGGGGACCGGGCAAAAGTCGATGGTGCCCTGCACGCCACTGGGCTGTCTGATGATGCTGCGCGACCATCACGGAAATCTGGCGGGCCTGAATGCCGTGGTGGTGGGGCGCAGCAATATCGTTGGCAAACCGATGGCGCAGTTGCTGTTGGGGGACAGTTGCACCGTCACCATCGCCCACAGTCGGACCAAGGAACTGGCCGAGGTCTGCCGGCGTGCCGACATCCTTGTGGCTGCGGTGGGGCGGGCCGAGATGATCACCGGGGATTTCGTGCGACCCGGTGCAACGGTCATCGACGTCGGCATCAACCGGGTTGAGCGCGACGGCAAGATGCGGCTTGTGGGCGATGTGCATTTTGCCAGCGCTGCCGAGGTGGCGGGCGCTATTACCCCCGTACCGGGCGGTGTCGGTCCCATGACCATTGCTTGCCTGTTGGCCAACACGGTGACCGCGACCTGTCGCGCAAATGGGCTGCCAGAACCCTCGGATCTGACCGTCTGACAGCGCAGCGCAGGGGTGTCAGGCTGCGGGGGACACTGGCACCATCGTCCCCATCAAGACGGCAACCAGCACCTCGCCCGCATCGGTCAGGGCAAAGACGTCCGCGCGCACCACCGTCAGCCGACGCCCGGCCTTTATGACCTCGCCGCGGGCCTGCAGCCGGTCGCCGCGGGCAGGGCGCAGCAGGTGGATCTTGATTTCCGCGGTCATGACCTCGGACCCGGTGGGCATTTGCGTCAGGGCAGCATAGCCCGCTGCCGTGTCGCCCAAGGTAAAGGTCAACCCCGCATGTCCGGCACCATGCTGCTGACTGACCGCAGGTGTGACGGGGGCAGAAATGTGGCAGCGCCCGACCTCCAGAAGATCGATCCGGCCACCCAGCGTTTGCATCATGCCCTGTCGGTCAAAGCTGTCGCGGACGGCGGCTGTCAGGTCGGGGTTCATCGGGGACTCCTGGGTTGGGAAACCAAGTATGTGCGGCACGCCATTGATGGCACTGCTGTGCCGTGGTCAGGCGCGCTGCCGCAAGGCCAAATGGCAATGACTGTGGTGCCTGGGACAACGCACCGTCAGATTGCACGCAAACCTGCGGTGGGACTGGGGGGAAGTCGTCGTCGGCGCGTTGGGCTGCGGGGACATCTGTCTGTCTGTCATTGGATGCCGCCTGCGCGCAGGGTTCAATCCATGCAAAGCCGTTGACGCGCGTTGGCCGGGTCAGGCCTGACCTCCGGCTATTTCTATGGCCTGGCCGTTGACGCTTTGGGATCCGGGGCCGATCAGCCACATCACCGCTGCCGAAACCTCGTCCGGTTCTACCAGGCGACCGTGACGATTGGCGGACATCATCAACTGCAGCGCCTTGTCTTCGGTCACACCTGCGCGGATCGCGATGCTGGCTGCGTTGCGCGTGACAATGTCTGTCGCGACATAGGCGGGGCAGATCGCGTTGCAGGTGATCCCGCTGCCCAGAAAATCCTCGGACAGGCCCCGGATAAGACCGATCATGCCATGTTTTGACGCGCTGTAGGCTGGTGCCCCTTTCAGGCCGCGCAAACCGGCAATCGAAGAAATGGCGATCACGCGGCCCCAACCTTCGGATTTCATTCCGGGCAAGCAGTCCCGGATGGTCAGGAAGGCCCCGTCAAGGTTGGTCGCCATCATGTTGCGCCAGAAGGTCATGTCGGTCTTTGACAATGAACGCCCTTCGGCGATGCCCGCATTGGCGATGCAGACTGTGATGGGCCCCCGCGCGGCGATGGCGTTGGCGATGCCGGTGACAACGCTTGGTTCCCGGGTGACGTCCATCACGACCGGGTGCAGGCCCGGCGTTGCCGCCGCCTGATCCAACACGTCGGCACGTCGCCCGGTGATCGTCACCTGGGCCCCGGCAGCTGCAAGCGTCCGCGCGATCGCAAGCCCGATGCCACTACCGCCCCCGGTCACAAGTGCATGGCGACCTGTCAGCATTTCTGTTCCTCCGATTGTATCGGTGCCCACTGTTGCATCGCAAGGCTGCGGGATAAAGCACAGATCAGCTTTGACCGGAAATCGTTGGGCCACAAATCACGATAAACGATAGGATCGGACCTAAAGCACGGTCGACTTACAGCTTTCCGATATTCTGCGATAACTCGTGCTCTTGTGAAACTTTATTGCGCAATGCTATGAGACGCGCGCAAGTATTACGGCCCGGGCTTGCCGGAACGACAGCCAGAGGGGGATGAACAACGTGAAGATCGGGGCACCGAAAGAGATTTTTGAGGGAGAGGCGCGCGTCGCAATGACGCCCGATTCTGCCATTCAGCTGAAAAAGCTGGGCCACGACTGTGTGATCGAGGCGGGCGCAGGGGTTCGCGCGGGGTTCTCTGATGCGACCTATCAGGCCGTTGGGGTTGAAGTGGTTCCAGACGCCGACGCCCTGTGGAAGGCCGCCGAAGTGGTGGTCAAGGTGCGCGGACCTGACGTGCCCGAGGCGAACCGCCTGACACAGGGCCAGACACTCATCTCTTTCTTTGGTCCCGCGCAAAACGCTGAATTGCTTGAGATTTGCAAGACCCAGGGCGCCAATGTCATTGCGATGGACATGGTCCCGCGCATCAGCCGCGCGCAAAAGATGGACGCGTTGTCGTCGATGGCAAACATCGCGGGCTACCGTGCGGTGATCGAGGCCGGAAACAACTTTGGCCGCTTTTTCACCGGGCAGGTGACGGCGGCTGGCAAGGTTCCTCCGGCCAAGGTGCTGATTGTGGGCGCGGGCGTGGCCGGGCTTGCGGCGATCGGGACGGCGACTTCGCTGGGGGCAATCGTGCATGCGTTCGATGTGCGTCCCGAGGTGGCTGAACAGATCGAATCAATGGGCGCAAGCTTCGTGTTCCTTGACTTTGAGCCGGCGCAGGATGGTGCGGCGACGGGCGGCTATGCAGCCCCGTCCAGCCCGGA
>JAUSPL010000228.1 GCA_030656535.1 Gemmobacter sp. | reverse complement strand
ATCTGGGCGTGATGGTGCCCGCCGCAAAGATCCTTGAGGTCGCGCGCCGCGAGAACGTCGATATCATCGGTCTTTCGGGCCTGATTACCCCATCGCTGGACGAAATGGTCCACATGGCCGCCGAGATGGAGCGTGAAGGCTTCGACATTCCGCTGTTGATCGGTGGGGCAACCACGTCACGGGTTCACACGGCGGTCAAGATTCACCCGAAATATGCGCGCGGCCAGACCGTCTATGTCACTGATGCCAGCCGGGCGGTGGGTGTGGTGTCTGCATTGCTGTCGCCGGATCAAAAGGCGGGCTACGTCGAAACCACGCGATCCGAATATGAAACGGTCGCAGCAAACCACGCCCGGGCCGAGTTGGCGAAAAAGCGGCTGCCCCTGGCGGCGGCGCGTGCAAATGCGCTGAAGATCGACTGGACCGGCTATGCTGTCCCGGCACCCAGTTTCCTGGGAACACGGGTGTTTCAGGATTGGGATCTGGCGGATTTGGCGCGCTATATCGACTGGACCCCGTTCTTCCAGACATGGGAACTGAAGGGCGTCTATCCCCGCATTCTGGAGGATGAAAAGCAAGGGGCCGCCGCGCGCAGTCTGTTTGCCGATGCTCAAGCCATGCTGGCGCAGATCATCCAGGAAAAGTGGTTTCGGCCCCGTGCTGTCGTGGGGTTTTGGCCTGCAAATGCGGTGGGCGACGATATCCGGCTGTTCACCGACGACAGCCGGACGACCGACCTTGCGACCCTGCACACCCTGCGCCAGCAGGTGACCAAGCGCGATGGCCGCCCCAACGTTGCGCTGTCGGACTTTGTGGCGCCGGTGGGCACACCCGACTATGTCGGCGGATTTGTCGTCACTGCGGGGATCGAGGAAATCGCGCTCGCGGAACGGTTTGAACGGGCAAATGACGATTTCAACGCAATCATGGTCAAGGCGCTGGCCGACCGATTTGCCGAGGCCTTTGCCGAGCGCATGCATGAGATGGTGCGGCGCGACCTGTGGGGCTATGCGCCCGATGAAAACCTGACCCCGGATCAATTGATCGGCGAACCCTACCGTGGGATTCGTCCGGCACCGGGCTATCCCGCGCAGCCCGATCATACCGAAAAGACCACGCTGTTTGACTTGCTGGACGCCGAGGCCGCCACGGGCGTGCATTTGACCGAAAGCATGGCGATGTGGCCGGGGTCGTCTGTTTCGGGGATGTATATCGGTCACCCGGAGGCGTATTATTTTGGTGTTGCAAAGGTGGAACTCGATCAGGTTCTGGACTATGCAGCCCGCAAGGACATGCCGTTGGAACAGGTCGAACGCTGGCTGGGCCCTGTCCTGAACTATGTGCCGCAGCCTGCTCTTGCTGCGGCAGAGTAGTTTGTTCTTTGGGGCGCCAACTATATGTTGACAGTTTGCGCCCCAACCCGTCTATATGCAGATGTTCAGGTGCCTTCGACTCGCGCTATGCGGGAACAAGGTGAAAAGGGAAGCCGGTCGAGTCCGGCGCTGCCCCCGCAACTGTAAGCGGCAGTCTTGCCCGAAATTACCACTGGTCCGCAGGGGCCGGGAAGGTGGGGCAGGGTGCGATGTCGCAAGCCAGGAGACCTGCCTGAACACGTATACCAACTCGGGCGGTGGGCCCGGCGGCGGATAACGAGCAAGGCGCCGGATATCGGCGCACGGTCCGTTTCAGCCCCGACCCACCCCCGCAAACAGGCAAAGGGACAGGGCAAATGACCATCACCGTCTATTCGAAACCATCTTGTGTGCAATGCGTGGCGACCTACCGCGCGCTTGACAGTATGGGTGTCGATTATACCGTCATCGACCTGTCCGAAGATGCCGAGGCGATGGAGCGCGTGACCGCGCTTGGCTATCGTCAGGTGCCCGTTGTCGAGGCGCGCGGCGACCATTGGGCCGGTTTCCGCCCAGACAAGATTCGCGCCCTTTGTTGATCCCATGGCGGGACTTGTCTATTTTTCCAGCGGGTCGGGAAACACCGCCCGGCTGGTGACGCGGCTTGGCATGCCGTCTTTGTGTATTCCAGTCCGCCCAAGTGATCCCATGCCTGCACCCCGCGACCCTTTTGTGCTGATCTGCCCGACCTTTGCCGATGGCGAGGGCCGGGGTGCGGTGCCAAAACAGGTGATCCGCCTGCTGAACGACCCGCTTGCGCGCGCATTGTTGCGCGGGGTGATCGGCTGCGGAAATCGCAATTTTGGCCGATTTTTCGCCCATGCTGCCACAGTCATTGCCGCCAAATGCGCCGTTCCGGTTCTGTACCGGGTGGAACTGGCCGGCACCGACACAGACATCGCCCGCATCCGTGCCGGGCTGGACCAATTCCGGAGTAAGACATGCTTGACCGCGCCGTAACCCAGACCTCACCAGCCGCGCTGGATTATCACGCGCTGAACGCGATGTTGAACCTCTATGACGCGGATGGCCGCATCCGGTTCGAGGCCGACCGCATGGCCGCACGGCAGTATTTCTTGCAGCATGTCAACCAGAACACCGTTTTCTTTCATAGTCTTGACGAAAAGCTGGGGTACCTGGTGCGCGAGGGGTACTATGAATCCTCGGTGCTGGACCAATACAGCCCTGCCTTTTTGCGACAGATCTTTGACGCGGCCTATGCACGCAAATTCCGCTTTCCCAGCTTTCTGGGGGCGTTCAAATATTACACATCCTACACGCTGAAAACCCGCGACGGGCAGCGGTATCTGGAAAGGTTCGAGGACCGGGTTGTGATGGTGGCGCTGGCCCTTGCGGCTGGCAATGAAACGCTTGCCCTCCAGATCATGGACGAAATCATCGCAGGTCGGTTTCAGCCCGCCACACCGACGTTTCTGAACGCGGGCAAGGCCCAGCGGGGCGAGCTGATTTCCTGCTTCCTGTTGCGGATCGAAGACAACATGGAATCGATCGGCCGCAGCATCAATTCGGCGCTGCAACTGTCAAAGCGCGGCGGCGGTGTGGCGCTGATGCTGACCAATCTGCGCGAAGCAGGCGCCCCCATCAAGGGCATCGAGAACCAGTCTTCGGGTGTCATCCCCGTAATGAAGCTGCTGGAAGACAGCTTTTCCTATGCCAACCAGCTTGGCGCGCGCCAAGGTGCGGGCGCCGTCTATCTGAACGTCCACCACCCTGACATCTTGCGGTTTCTGGACACCAAGCGCGAGAACGCGGACGAAAAGATCCGGATCAAGACCCTGAGCCTGGGCGTTGTCATCCCCGACATCACCTTTGAGTTGGCCAAGGCGAACGAGGACATGTACCTGTTTTCACCCCATGACGTGGAACGGGTTTACGGCTGTGCGTTCTCGGAAATCTCGGTCACGGAAAAGTACCGCGAGATGGTCGACAATCCCCGCATCAAGAAGCGCAAGATAAAGGCCCGCGATCTGTTCCGCATCATCGCGGAAATCCAGTTCGAAAGCGGCTATCCCTATATCCTGTTCGAAGACACCGCCAACCGTGCCAACCCGGTGGCGGGACGGATCAGCATGTCGAACCTGTGTTCGGAAATTCTGCAGGTGAACGAGCCAAGCACCTTTCACGATGACCTGTCGTATGATCACCTTGGCAGCGACATTTCATGCAACCTCGGGTCGCTGAATATAGCCACCGCGATGGATGGGCCCGATTTCGGGGCCACAGTGGAGACCGCGATCCGGGCGTTGACGGCGGTCTCGGAAATGTCGGCGATCGATTCCGTTCCATCGGTACGGCGTGGCAACGACGACAGCCATGCCATTGGCCTTGGTCAGATGAACCTGCACGGGTTTCTTGCCCGTGAACGCATCCATTACGGCAGTCGCGAAGGTATTGATTTCACCAATATCTACTTTTGTACCGTGCTGTTTCATGCGCTGCGGGCCTCGAACGCCATCGCCCGCGAACGCGGACAGACCTTTCGCGGGTTTGAGCAGTCGACCTATGCGTCCGGTGCCTTCTTTGACACCTATACCGAGGCAGACTGGTTGCCTGAAACCGACACTGTGCGCGACCTGTTCGCGCGGTTCGCGGTGACGGTTCCCAGCCGCAAGGACTGGGCCGCGCTGAAGGCAGATGTCATGCAGCATGGGCTTTTCAACCGCAATTTGCAGGCGGTGCCGCCGACCGGGTCGATCAGCTATATCAACAACGCGACCTCGTCGATCCATCCCATCGCGTCCAAGATCGAAATCCGCAAGGAAGGCAAGATTGGCCGGGTCTACTACCCCGCGCCTTTCATGACCATCGATATCCTTGAATACTACCGCGACGCCTATGAAATCGGGCCCGAGGCCTTCATCGATACCT
>JAUSPL010000227.1 GCA_030656535.1 Gemmobacter sp. | reverse complement strand
GGTCTTGCGTCAACTGCGCCTGGCGCGGATCGACACACCGATCCTGATCCTGTCAGGGGCTGACGATACTGACAGCAAGATCAAGGGTTTCGGCTTCGGCGCCGACGATTACCTGACCAAGCCCTTTCATCGCGAAGAACTGGTTGCGCGCATTCACGCGATCATTCGCCGATCCAAGGGGCATGCCCAGTCCATGATACGGACCGGCAAAATTACCGTGAACCTGGATGCAAAGACGGTCGATGTCGAAAGCCGCACGGTGCACTTGACCGGCAAAGAGTACCAGATGCTGGAACTTTTGTCGCTGCGCAAGGGGACCACGCTGACCAAGGAAATGTTCCTTAACCATCTTTACGGCGGTATGGATGAACCTGAACTGAAAATCATCGACGTTTTCATCTGCAAGCTGCGGAAAAAACTGGCCGAGGCCACCGGGGGGCAAAGCTACATCGAAACTGTCTGGGGGCGCGGCTACGTCTTGCGCGATCCTGCGCCTGCTGAAACCCGCCTGGCACTCGGGGCCTGAAGGATGCTTGCCGCGCCGCCCTTGCGCCCCTAAACCATGCGGGGTGGCAGACGCAGGGGACGCGGATGACGGACGGCATCGCAGTCGAACAAATGACCGAAGAACAGGCGCGAACAGAGCTTTTGCGTTTGTCCCGGGCTTTGGCGCGTGCGGATCGCGCGTACCATGGTCAGGATGCACCCGAGATTTCGGATGCGACATATGACGCACTGAAACGTCGGAACGCTGAAATTGAAGCGCGATTTCCGACAATAAAGCGCCCGGACAGCCCCAGCGACCGGGTGGGTGCTGCGCCGGGCGAAACCTTTGCCAAAGTGCGCCATGCGGTCCGGATGCTGTCTTTGTCCAATGCGTTCACCTCGGAAGAGGTGGCAGAGTTTGACGATCAGATCAGAAAATTTCTGAACTTTGGATCAGAACATATTGATTATACAGCAGAACCAAAGATTGACGGCCTCTCGCTCTCTTTGCGGTATGAACACGGAAGTCTTGTGCAGGCCGCGACCCGGGGAGACGGTGAAGAGGGTGAAAACGTTACCGCGAACGCCCGCACCATTGCGGACATCCCGCAAACGCTGACCAACGCCCCCGATATCCTGGAGGTTCGGGGCGAGGTCTACATGTCCCATGCTGATTTCGCGGCCTTGAACACCGCCCAGGCGAAAAAGGGCGATAAAAGCTTTGCGAACCCGCGCAACGCTGCGGCGGGGTCATTGCGCCAACTGGACGCGACCATCACGGCCGCGCGTCCGCTGCGGTTCTTTGCCTATTCCTGGGGGGCACTTTCAGACCCGCTGGCGGCGACCCAATACGAGGCCGTCGCGCGGCTGTCTGCATTAGGTTTCCAGACCAACCCATTGACGAAATTATGCAAAGGCATAGACGCGCTGTTGGATCATTACCGGATGATTGAATTGCAGCGGGCGACGCTGGGCTATGATATCGACGGTGTGGTCTACAAGGTCAACGATCTTGGGCTGCAATCGCGTCTTGGGTTCCGATCCACGACCCCCCGCTGGGCCATTGCGCACAAGTTTCCGGCAGAACTTGCTTGGACGCGGCTGGAAAAGATTGAAATTCAGGTCGGACGCACGGGGGCTCTCTCGCCCGTTGCACGACTGACTCCGGTCACCGTCGGTGGTGTCGTGGTGTCGAACGCCACCCTGCACAACGAAGACTATATTGCTGGCCGCGATTCAAAGGGCGCCTTGATCCGGCAAGGTCGCGATATCCGCGAAGGTGACTGGGTACAGGTTTACCGCGCGGGGGACGTGATCCCCAAGATCGCCGACATCGATCCGGATCGCAGGATCGCTTCAGAACCCTATGTATTTCCAGAAAAATGCCCGGTTTGTGGGTCAGATGCAATCCGTGAAGAAGGCGACTCGGTCCGGCGCTGTACCGGTGGTCTGATATGCGCCGCCCAAGGGATGGAGCGACTCAAGCACTTTGTCAGCCGTGGCGCCTTTGACATCGAAGGTCTGGGTGCCAAACAGATCGAGGCGTTCTGGTCCGACCCGATCCTGCCGGTGAAAACACCTGCCGATATCTTTACCCTTGCTGCCCGGGACGCCGCGAACCCGCTGCAAAAGCTGAAGAACCGGGACGGCTATGGCGAAGTCTCGGCCAACAAGATGTTTGCCGCCATTGACCAGCGTCGCACGATCCCGCTGGCCCGGCTGATCTTTGCGCTTGGCATCCGGCATGTCGGCGAAAGCACTGCCAACCTGCTTGCCCGCCACTATGGCACTTGGGAGGCATTCGAATCGGCCATGACCGCTGCCACCACGGGGAAGGGTGCGGCGTGGGAGGATCTGATGACCATCGACGGGGTCGGCGCTGTGCTGGCGGCGTCGCTGGTGACCGCATTTCATCACCCGACCGAGCGCGCCGCCATCGATGCATTGGTGGAACAGCTGAACGTGCAGCCTGCCGATCGCCCGGTCGGCAACAGCCCTGTCGCGGGCAAGACGGTGGTGTTCACCGGCACGCTGGAACGCATGACCCGGGCCGAGGCCAAAGCCCGCGCCGAATCACTGGGGGCAAAGGTTGCGGGGTCGGTCTCTGCCAAGACCGACTTCCTGGTTGCTGGCCCAGGGGCTGGATCCAAGGCCACCAAGGCGGCTGCGCTTGGCGTCACTGTCTTGGACGAGGATGAGTGGCTGACCATGACTGCCGTTCCATGAGCCGACCCGAAGTCCTGTTCCCGCTGTTCGCGGCGCTTTCGTCACTGCCCGGGATCGGGGACAAGACCGCAAAATCCTTTGAGGGGCTGGGCGTGACGCGCCCCCGTGACCTTCTGTTCTTGTTGCCGCATTCGGGGGTGGATCGCAGCCGCAGGGACTCTATCCTTGATGTTGTTGCCCCCGCCACCCTGACGGTCGAGGTCGAAATCGGCGCGCACCTGCCTGCGCGCCGCAAAAGCGGTCCGACCCGCGTGATGGTGCGCGACGCCCGGACCGAATTTGCGCTGGTCTATTTCCATGCCCGCGGTGACAGCTTGCAACGCTTGCTGCCATCCGGTCAGCGCCGCCTGATATCGGGCAAGATCGAGCTGTTCGACGGGATCGCGCAGATGGTTCACCCCGATCATGTCCTGCACGTCGATGAAACCATGCCCGCGTGGGAACCGATCTATCCCCTGACGGCGGGTGTTTCGCAAAAACTGGTGCAAAAGGCCGTGGCGGGCGCGCTGACCCTTGTTCCCGGTTTGGCAGAATGGATCGACGGCCCCTTCAAGGCCCAAGAGGGCTGGCCCGGCTGGGACGAGGCTGTGCATGCGGTCCACAGCCCGACGGGCAACGCCGACCTTGCGCCCACGCACCCCGCCCGCGCCCGACTCGCCTATGACGAGTTGTTCGCGCATCAGCTGACCTTGTCCTTGGCGCGCGCGTCCCAGCGCCGCCAAAAGGGCCGCAGCAGCATGGGCAACGGCGTTTTGCGCAACCGCGTTCTGCAAAGCCTGCCCTATGCCCCCACCAACGCCCAGACCCGCGCGATCGCGGACATTGCGCTGGATATGGAAGGCCCGATGCGGATGAATCGCCTGCTGCAAGGGGATGTCGGCGCGGGCAAGACCTTGGTCGCATTTCAGGCCCTTTTGATTGCGGTCGAGGCCGGGGGACAGGGCGTGATGATGGCCCCGACCGGCATCCTCGCCCGTCAGCACTGGGAGGGCCTGCGCCCATTGGCCGAGGCGGCAGGGGTTCGGCTTGATCTTCTGACGGGCCGCGACAAGGGGGCGGACCGGGCGGCGAAACTGGCGGCGCTGGCGTCAGGAGATCTGCAGATTCTGGTTGGCACGCATGCAGTGTTCCAAAAAGATGTCCATTTTCATGACCTTCGGCTTGCGGTGGTGGATGAGCAGCATCGGTTCGGCGTGGCGCAGCGGATGGAGCTGGGCGCAAAGGGGCAGGGTGCCGATGTGCTTGTGATGACCGCGACCCCGATCCCGCGCAGCCTTGCGCTTGCGCAATACGGCGACATGGATGTGTCGACGCTGGACGAAAAACCGCCGGGTCGAAAGCCGGTCTCGACCGCGCTGGTCACTACGGCCCGCATGGATGAAGTCGTGGCCCACCTGAACCAGGCTGTGGCTGAGGGCCGACAGGCGTATTGGGTCTGCCCGCTGGTGGACGAGTCGGAGGTCGTCGATCTTGCCTCGGCCGAGGATCGGTTTCGCCATCTGCGGGCGGCGCTTGGCGATGGCGTGGTCGGCCTTGTTCACGGTCAGATGCCGCATGCCGACAAGGACGCGGCGATGGCAGCCTTTGTATCAGGACGGACAAGGGTTCTGGTCGCGACCACGGTGATAGAAGTTGGCGTCAACGTGCCCAACGCATCCATCATGGTGATCGAGCGCGCCGAAACCTTTGGTCTGGCGCAATTGCACCAGTTGCGTGGCCGGGTCGGGCGGGGGGCCGCGCAATCAACCTGCCTTCTGATGTATCAGGCCCCGCTG
Source organism: Gemmobacter sp. (assembly GCA_030656535.1). GTDB lineage: Bacteria > Pseudomonadota > Alphaproteobacteria > Rhodobacterales > Rhodobacteraceae > JAUSPL01. The sequence continues at coordinate 503 of JAUSPL010000227.1, read as the reverse complement.
ACCGAAGGAGGGCGTCGCCGGCTGCAAGTGCTGCGCGACACCGAGGACGGGTTCCGCATCGCCGAGGAAGACCTTGCCATGCGCGGTGCGGGCGATCTGATCGGTACTGCGCAGTCTGGGCTGCCGCGGTTTCGCATCGCCGATATGGAACGCCAGGCCGGGCTGATGGCGGTGGCCCAGACCGACGCCCGCCGCCTGCTGGCCGACGACCCGGCGCTGACCTCTCCGCGCGGTCAGGCCGCGCGAAGTCTGCTGTGGTTGCTGGACCAGGATCAGGCGATCCGTTTGATTGCTGTGGGGTGATCGTTTCTTGTTTTCGCTGTTGTGAAACCAATTGGCCCGGCAGTCCGCAGGCCATGCGCATTGGTTTTGCCTCAAGTCCCCGCACCGCCCGCACCCCGGGCTGAGCTTTTGGCGGGTGCTGTCAAACGCACAGCCCCTAATCCTCGTCCAGAACGATCAAGGCGATTTCACCTGCGGTTTCCAACGCGCGTATGGCATCG
>JAUSPL010000225.1 GCA_030656535.1 Gemmobacter sp. | reverse complement strand
CACGCGCAACGGTATGCGTTGCCCAGCCAGTCAACGACAAGCCTTCGTACGGATTATAGCCGATGTCACCGTAGTCCGTGGCGGTGCCAATTGTGCGGCGGGTTTCGGGATCGATGACCACCAGATCGGCATCATACCCAGGCGCAATCATCCCCTTGCGGGTGAACCCGAATATCTGCGCGGGCCAGGTAGAGAAGACTTGCGCGAAACGCTCCAGCGACAACCGGCCTTCGGCCACACCCAGCGTGTAAAGCACCGGCAACCGCGCCTCGATCCCGGTGGATCCGTTGGCAACGGTGGCGAAAGATCCGGCCCCCAGCGCCTTTGCCGCCGCTGAATAGCTGACCTCGTCGGACGTGACCGCAGACAGCACGCCGGATTTCAGCGCATCCCATAGCGCAAGCTGATTGTCTGCGGACCGCAAAGGCGGGCTCAGGATAAAGTTGTGCCCATCCGGTCGGGCCAACGCTGTTTCATCCAGCGCTAGGTAGTGCGTGCAGGTTTCAGCCGTCACTGGCACCCCGCGCGCCCGTGCGGCCTGAACCAGCGGCAAGGCACCTTGGGCCACCAGATGCAGGATGTGGATGGCCGCGCCGGTGTCTTCGGAAAACAGGATTGCGCGCGACACGGCCTCGATTTCCGTGATCGGCGGGCGGGTGCGCGCGTGCCAGACAGGCGCGGTCTGCCCTGCCGCCACCGCCTGCGCCCGCAACCGTTCAATGATGCCCGCATTTTCAGCATGCAGCACCAGCATCAGATCATCCGCCGCCGCCTGCTGCATCAGCGCATACAGCGCACCGTCTTCGACCTTGAGCCCGTCGTCTTCGTAGATCATGTAAACCTTCAGCGACGCGACCCCCGCCGCCCGCAGCGCGGCAAGTTCCGACAGGCTGTCATCGGTCACATCGGTAATGATCTGGTGCAGCCCATAGTCCAGCGGAACCACCGGGTCGGCCTGCTTTCGCCGATGGTGGAAACCCTCCATCACGGACCGGCCACGACGCTGCAACGCGAAATCCACGATCGACGTCGTGCCCCCGCGCAGGGCCGCAACCCCGCCCGAGCCAAAGTCATAGACGCTGCGCTGACCCATGAACCCGACCATCAGGTGCACATGCGGATCGACCCCGCCGGGCAACACGATACGGCCTTCTGCCTCGATCACCCGGACTGCATTGGCGGTGCCCGGCGATTCGATCCCCGCGATGCTTTCACCCCGGATCACCACATCCGCCAGACGCGGGCCTTCGGGCAGCACAACCAGGCCACCCCGGATCACCAGATCATTCATCACGCCGCCCCGTTCATTTCGTGATCTCGCGCGAGATGATGATGCGCAGGATCTCGGATGTACCGCCGCCGATTTCCGCAAGCTTGGAATCGCGGAAGTGCCGCTGCATGTCGTATTCCATCAGATAGCCCCACCCGCCCATCAGACGCATGCCGTTCAAAGCGGCACGGACATAGGCTTCCGACGAATACAGGTTGGCCATCGCGCTTTCCTTGTTGTTCGGGATGCCCCGGTCCACAAGGTTGGCCGAGCGGTACAGCAACAGCCGTGCCGCCTCGATTTCCATGTCCATGTCCGCCAGCTTGGCGCGGGTCAACTGAAAGCTGGAGATCTTTTGCCCGAACTGTTCGCGTTCGTTGGTGTAGGCAACTGATTTTTCCAGCACCGACTGCGCCGCACCCACGTTGACCGCCGACAGACAGCAGCGTTCGTAGTCCAGTGTTTTCAGCGCGTTCATCCAACCCGTGTTGACCGTGCCGATAATCGCGTCCTTGGGCAGACGCACATCGGTCAGAAAAATCTCGTTCAGGTCCATGGGCTTGAGACCCAGCTTTTTCAGCTTGCGGATCTGGACGCCCGGGGTCTTGGGGTCCAGCAAGAACATGGTGATGCCCTTGTGTTTCGGCGCATCGGCATCCGACCGCGCCATCAGCAAGATGTAGTCCGCCACCTGCGCGCAGGAACAGAACATCTTTTGCCCGTTGATGACCCATTCATCCCCCTCCAGCACCGCGCGGGTGCGCAGGCTGGCGGCGTCGGAGCCCGAATTTGGTTCCGACAACGAAAAGGCGAACCTGATTTCGCCGCGCGCCAGGCGGGGCAGCAGGTCGCGTTTCTGATCTTCGGTGCCGAAATGGGTGATCGCATCCGTCGCGATGACGATGGTGGTATAGAATATGTTCGCAGCGCTTTCGAAATGCCGGGCAAACTCTTCCAGAAACACGGCCAGATCGGTGCAGCTGCCGCCCATGCCGCCGTATTCCTCGGGGATCGGCAAACCCAGCCATCCGGTCGCCGCCAGCTTGTCATAAAGCTCGAACGGAAAGCGTTCTTCTTCGTCACAGGCGCGTACATAGTCTACGGGACATTCGCGCGTCAAAAAGGTCCGCAGCGAATCGCGCATCAATTTCTGTTCGTCGGACAGTTCAAAATCCATCGCCTACAGTCCCTTCCAGACCGGGTCGCGCTTTTCAGCGAACGCCCGTGCCCCTTCGTTGAAATCATCTGATGCGCGCATTGCCGCGCGCGCGGGCAGCCCTGAATACAGCACGTCCCAGGCCTCCTGATCGTTCTTGCCTTCGACGGCCTGCAACACCTCCAGATAAGCCGCGATGGCAAGCGGCGCCGAGGTGCAGATCCGCCCCGCGATACCGCGCGCCACCGTCATCAGGTCGGCACGCGGCACGATGTGGTTTACAAAGCCCAGCCGGTGACCTTCGTCCGCCGTCATCCGACGCCCCGTCAACAACAGTTCCGATGCGATGTTATGGGGCAACCGTCGATGCGCACGCCACAGGGCGCCGGCCTCGGGAATGAACCCGCGTTGCAGTTCGGGCAGCCCGAATTCAGCCTCGGGCACGCAGATCACGATATGCGAACTGAGCGCCAGTTCGAACCCGCCGCCGACCGCCAGACCGTTGATCGCGCAAATCACCGGCTTGCGCTCTGTGTTGCGGCGCAGGCCCATAAACCCATATGGCCCGAAATCCTCGCCCGTTTCGCCTGCGGCGACCGCCTTCAGATCCCAGCCCGCGCAAAACATGCGCTCGCCCGTCGCGGTAATGATCGCGCAGCGCAAGGCCGGGTCGTCTTCCAGGCGCTGAATCGCGGCGGTCAGGTCGCGGCTGAACTTTTGATTGACGGCATGGGCGGGCGGGTGATCGAAGGTGACTTCCATCACCGGACCCTGAATGGCAACCTTGACGCGGGCGTCCTGCGTCATGCCGCAAACTCGCGCAGGACATCCTTGGAAATGATGTCACGGTGGATTTCCGAGGTACCTTCCCAGATCCGTTCGATCCGCGCATCCCGCCAGAACCGTTCCAACGGCATATCGCGGGTGACCCCCATGCCACCCATCACCTGGATGGCA
>JAUSPL010000224.1 GCA_030656535.1 Gemmobacter sp. | reverse complement strand
TTCTGGGGGCCTTTGGTCTTTTTCACCTGAAAAGCTTCTACGACCGAATTCATGCCCCGACCCTTGGAACAAGCTGGGGGACCGCCGCCATTCTTCTGGCATCGCTGCTGGCCTGGTCTTGGGTGCAGGACCGGGTGTTCGTCCATGAATTGGTCATCGGCATCTGCGTTATGGTCACGACTCCCGTCACGCTAATGTTCCTTGGCCGTGCCGCTTTGCACAGGGATCGGGTGGCAGGAACTGGGGCGGTGCCTGGCTCAAGCTCCGCTCCAGTACAGGAGCCGTCGGCATCCGACACTGACTGACTGCATTTTTGCTGAGCAGAGGCTTTACAACCGGAAGACCAACAACTTGTCGATCCTGCGGCCATCCAGGTCGATGACTTCGATCCGCCAGCCAGACACCTCAATATGTTCACCAAGCCTCGGCAGGCTGCCCATCTTCTCAATCACAAAGCCAGCAACGGTCTCGTAATCGCGGTCTTCATCCAGAGCGATCCCGGTACGTTCGGCGAACTCATCGGCGGGCATCCAGCCTGCGATCAGAAGACTCCCGTCCTCACGCTGAACGATCTTCTCCTCGGCTTCTCCTCCTTCCGAGAAATCGCCCGCGATGGCCTGCAGCACGTCCATCGGCGTGATGATCCCTTCGAAATGACCGTATTCGTCATAGACAAGCACCATATGGGCAGGCGATTTGCGCAAGGTTTCCAGCACCTCGAGCGCGTTCATTCCGTCACGCACGACGGGAGCCTCGATCAACAGGCCGCGCGGATCCGTGGCGGCATCCGACTTTCCCTTGTCGAGGAAATCGCGGGATTTCAGAACGCCGATGATGTTGTCGGCAGATCCGTCACGCACCAACAGGCGCGAATGCCCGGTGTCGCGGAAGCGGCGGATGATTACGGCGGGGCTGTCGGTGGCCTCGACGGTCTCGACCTCGTGGCGCGGGACCATCAGGCCCTTTGCCGTCCGGTCGGCGATGCGCATGACACCGGCGATCATTTCGGTCTCGGCCTTTTCCATCACACCGGCGGATTGGGCCTCCGACAGGACCAGCTTCACTTCTTCATCGGTCATGTTGCGGTCCACCTCGCCCGATTGGCCGAGGAGGGACAGGACGATCTTGCCGGACTTGTCCAGGACCCAGACCACCGGGGCTGCCACAATGGCGATCAGATTGAGCAGGGGTGCGATCCGCACAGCGGCCGCTTCGGGTGCGCGCAAGGCGATCTGCTTGGGCACCAGTTCGCCGAAGATCAGCGACAGATAGGTAATGGCCACGACCACCCCACCGACACCCAGGGTCTGGGCCAGCGCGGGGCTAAGGCCCGCATCCGTAAGCGCGCCCGCCAGACGCACACCGAGTGTCGCCCCGGAGAAGGCACCCGACAGCACGCCGACCAGCGTGATGCCGATCTGCACACTGGACAGGAACCGCCCCGGATCAGCCGCAAGCCGCATGGCCGTTACGGCCCCCCGGCTGCCGTTGTCGGCCATCACCTTTAGGCGGGCGGTGCGCGACGAGACGATGGCCAGTTCCGACATGGCGAGGACGCCATTCACGAGGGTCAGGGTAAAGACGAGAAGGATTTCGAGCCACATGGGAGTGCGTTCCGTTTGAATGGAGATGAACCGGCTGGATCAGCCGAAGGCGTTGAAGAGGAGGAAGATCGTGGACTTGATCAGCGCGTAGACGACGCCCGCCACGATGAAGAGCGAAACCAGGCCGGTGACTGTCCCGATCAGGACCCAGAGCCCGTCGCGTTCCAGAACACCGAGGGCAATCAGTGAGATGGCGAGGGCAGGGAGCATATTGCCCAAGGGGATCGGCAAGGCGAGGACAGCGGCTAATAACAAGCAGAAGGCCCCGATCATCCGCTCTGCCCTGTGGTTGACCAACCACGACCAACGGGGTCGCAAGAGCCGCTCTGCCCGGATCAGCCACGGAGCGGCGGTGTCCATCAGCAACGCGAAGCGGTCACGTGGCATTGAGCGGTGCCCGATGAACCTTGGCAGCCAAGGCACGCGGCCCAGCATCATCTGGGAGGACAGGTAGAGGAGGGGCAGGCCCAGCACGCCCGACATGCCCGGCGGGGCAGGCAGGACATTCGGCAGGGCGAAGAGCAGGATCAACCCGGCGCGCCCCCGCCCACTTAACAAGGTGATGAGGTCGTTGATCGCGATAGCATCCCGGTTCGGGTCTGCCGCGATCGTACTCAAGACTTGAGAGAGAGTTTGACTGCGAGCGCGCGCGGGCGCGCTGCTTCGTCGATCGCTGCCGTCGGTACTGTCACCTTCTCCGGCTGGGGAGGGTTCGGATTCAGCACTGTCCGGAATACCGGAAGGGGGGTGATGATCGAGTGTCATGGCACGATGATTGGGATTGTGCGCCAACATAACGTCTCAGGCGGCCCTTGGTAAGGGTATTTGTCTGGAATTCCAGCGCTATCGGTAGAATTCCGTTTGCTATCACACTTGCCGGACAACCCGGTCATCCATGGAAGAACCTGCATCGGCAATACGCACCGATTCATGCCTTGCGCCATGGGCGCGGCGTCATGCAAGTCTGGACGCGCCTGCGCCATGCCTACGGGCTGACTCACCAAAGGATCGAGCGGAGGAAGCGTTCGTCCGGTGGACCGATCGCAAGCCGAGGGAGGATGCTGGTCGAGCGCTAAGACGGGTAGCGCTCGACACCCAAGGTCCATAACCCTGAGAACTTGTGCACCGGGAACGTCAATGCGACAGTAACACCGGGATCCGAAGGTTGGAGATGACATCCTTCGTTGCGCCACCGAGGATGAAATCCCGCAGACGCGAGTGGCCGAAACCGCCCATGGCAAGCAGGCCAGCACCCAGGTCGAGGGCGGCGTCCTGCAGTGCGGTTGCAATCGACTTTCCGCCGAGGGACAGATCCACAGCGCGCGCATCATATCCGCGGTTGGTCAGCGCTGACGCCAGTGTCTGGGAAAGCTCCGCTTTCCCGAGGTCTTTCTCATCGTGAACAGTGATGACAGATACCTGTCCACCCGGTGACACCAAGCGAAGGGCATCGCCCAACGCCCGTGCGGCGGCACGGCTTTCATCCCACGCGACGGCGATGTGAGCCAGAGGACCCGCAGTCGCGCTGGAAGGCACCAGGATCACAGGCGTTCCCGACCCGAAGATCAGGGCCTGCGACAGATCCTGTGTAGTGCCGACGTCATTGGACCACGGAACCAACGCCAGATCGAAATACCGTGCCTCGGTCGCAGCCGCGTCCATAGTCCCGCCCATCGCCACCTGATGCGTGGTGATTTGAATGCCAAGGTCGGGTCTGGCTGCTTGTTTTACCAGTTCGTGCAGCCGCGTACATTCGGCGGCGCTGCGATCCTCGGCCGCGCGGGCCATGCCTTCGATATTGATGAGAAACCCTCCCAGAGGGGAGGCAACGGGAGGGATCTTCACCGAGAAGGTCGAGACATGGACCTTGTACCCCAGTCCGGCGGCGAAACCAATTGCGGCGCGGATTGGTGACTCGGGGGTCGCTTCCGGATG
>JAUSPL010000222.1 GCA_030656535.1 Gemmobacter sp. | reverse complement strand
ACGCGCGCCCAAGCCCGCCACTTCGCTTCACCCATCGGGAAGGGCACGGCCTTGCCAGCTTTATCAATCACCACCAGTCCCGCCGCCCGAAGGCGTGCCTCTGCCTGCCATGCCCGCGTCGCCCCCCAGCCTAGCGCGGATGCCATCGCGCAATAGGTCGCAGGGCCGTAAAGGTGCAGCCGGTCGAGGTATGCGCCCGCGTCAGGGTCCAGCCCATCGGCCCGTGCGGGGGGCGCGGGGTTACGGCTTCCCCCTTTGGACAAAACCGACTTAACCGACAAAACCTCATTCTCGGGCATCACGGCTGCATCGGGGCGGGTTTCATGCGCCGGTTGAAAATCCGGTTCGGTCGCTTGTCGTGCCGCTTGCAGCCATCGCGTCATGCCAGCCCCCCGTGAAGTGCCGGGTTCACCAGAAACAGGCGTTGTGGCCTTCCGCCTTGCGGGTTCGCGGGCGGGTCAACAAAGCGGATGCACGCGCCTTCTTCCAGCATCGCCAGAGCAGGGTCGAGGTCGCCCTTTGTGCCCAGCCCCGCGCGGTCAAGCTTCATGATTTGGCGCGACGTGAAGCGCTGCCAGCCCTGTTCCCGAAGGATACCCACCAGCCGCCGCGCCGCGCGTTCGGCCTTGGGCGTTGCCGCGTCGGCATAGGCCCGTCGTGCCATTGCCAAGAAATACGCCCCCACCAGATGCGCGGCCCGCCCGAAGTGCCCCACCGTGATTTCGCGCGGTTCTTCGGCCCCCTCCGCCGCCCAATCGAGATGGGCCAGCACCAGCGCCAGCCGCGCCGTCAGGCCCGGAAGCTTGCCAAGGAAGGATTGCATCAGCCCTTCGGCTGCACCTTCCCTGCCCCGCACCGCCACGCGGAAGTCATCCATCAGCCCGCGTGCGTCATCCGTGAAGGGGATAAACCACGGGCGGGTTTCGCCCTTTTCATCGGTCACAAGGTCGAGCGTCAGAAGCCGCGACAAGGCCCCTTCCATCAAGGTTTCATTGGCCCAGGCTTGCGGGCGTCGCAGGGGTGCCGGTTCCGGCCAGATGGGCAGGAAACGCGCCAGAAGCCCGTCATCATCGCTTTTGAACAGCAGGCTTTTCAGGCGGTCGGGCTGGATCCCCCCCAGCACGCCGATTGAATGCCGGTCGATTGTCAGCGGTTCGCGGCCCATCCGTTCCACCGTGAAGCCCCGGCCCCCGAAGGCTTCGAGCCAGAACGGGCGGTCAGTGCCGCCGCCTGCATATCGCTGCATCCCTTCAAGCCATCCGGCCAATTCGTCGCGCATTTGCAGCGTGCCGCGCGGCTGCCGCGCCAGTATCGCGCCCAGTCGTTCGATTGTGCCGTCATTCACCACCAGCCGGTGGATATGCGGGGCGGGTCCAACGTCGCACCCCTTCGGCCTTTCCGGGGGCGCCTCGCCCGCCTTGATTGCCGCCTTCGCCGCTTCCTTCCAGGTCTGTTCCATCAGCTTTGCCACGTCGGCCTTTTCGACCCACTCGCCCAAGAGCCGTTCCGCCGCTTCGCGCAGGGGGCGTTCGGCCTTGCGCAACGGCTGCAACGCCGCGTCAATCGCGGGGCTTTGCCGATAGCGTCACGAGCACACGATCTGGATAAGTCAGGTCAATCCAATCGAGGAAATCGGCCCACTCCAAAGGTAGAGGTGGCTCAATCGTGGGCGCTTCGCCACCATTGACCAAAGCCTCCTTCAGTTGCCGCACTTTATACAACAACGCTCGATTTTCCTGCTCTGCACTGAGTGCTCGGACCTCTGTGGTTTCGCTCATCTCGATGTAGCCGTCGGTCTCAATATCTTTCTTGGCAACTTGCTCCTCTAAACTATCAACAAGCAGCTGGGCCGCCTGCTGGGATCACATGGCCGAAGCGACATCAAGCAGATCAATCGGTCCTGACCCTCCTAGTGTGGGGGCACTCTCGATCCGTCGCTGGCTGTGGCCCGTTGCGTTTCAGAGCATTCCGGACAGATTACTCCCGGCGGATCTGCAATGATTGCATCAGACGGCACCCATCGCGCCCTTTTCACGCATTGCCCGGACTGAACTGCGCTTGTTTCCAGTTTGTGACTTGGCCAGCGCCCAGAGAAGGGCCGACCGCAGTCGTGTTTCCTCTGCCATTTCAACGACTAAAGTGCTTGTTGTCGTTGGAAAAGGCCAAAAGCCTGCCCCCAAGATATCCCCCACATCAACGCGGATCGCCCCGGAACCTGTCGGAAGGTACCAGCGCAGTTCCCGGGGGTTCTGGCGAGGACCGGGTCCAAGGACCACTTTCAACTTTCGGATCAAGCTGGGGGATGGCGTGGCGCGGTGGTTGAAAAGATCTTTCACAAACCGTCACCACGAGAGGTTGCGTCCTCGCAACCAGATGGGCCAAGCCGCTATTGGGCCATGATCTGGATCGCCGCGGGCGTGATGATGACGGCAAACAACACCGGCAGGAAAAACAGGATCATCGGAACAGTCAGCTTGGGCGGCAGCGCTGCGGCCCTCTTTTCGGCATCGCTCATCCGCGTGTCGCGGTTTTCCTGCGCCAACACACGCAGGGCATGCCCCAGCGAGGTGCCGTATTTCTCGGACTGGGTCAAGCCGGACACCACCGCGCGGACGCCATCAAGGTCAGTGCGCATTGCAAGGTTGTTATAGGCGGTGCGCCGGTCGGGCAGATAGGCCAGTTCGGCCGTTGTAATCGACAACTCCTCTGCCAGCTCCCGCGACTGGCCTCCGATCTCTTCGGCCACCTTGCGGAACGCGGCCTCGCTGCTCATGCCGGACTCGACGCAGATCAGCAGCAGATCCAGCGCATCCGGCCAGCTTTGACTGATTGACGCCTTGCGTTTGGTGATCCGGTTCTTCACGTAGAGCCCGGGCAGGAAATGGCCAAAGACGCCGGCAATCAGCGTGACCCCGACGCGTGCGAAAAGCGGCCAGTCGGGCCGGATCACCCCAAAGATATAGATGACCGCAAAGAGGAAGGTGAAGATCGGCACCAGCACCTGCAAAGCCTGATAGGCAATCATCGGGGCGCGCCCGCGATATCCGGCGATCAGCAGCAGGCGCTCTGTCGCGCCGTCGTCCGAGCGCCAGAACAGGTTCAGCCGTTCCACGATGGCGGCGAACATCCGGCGCGGTTCACGCAACAGCAGCTCCCGCTTGGTGTCGCGATCCCGCATCTCGCGTCCACGCAACCGGATCCTTTCCCGTTCGTCCGTCAGCTGAAGAACGCGCAGGCCCAGGGCATCGCGCGCAAGATAGGGCCATGCAATGGCGATGATCACGCAAAATACTGCCGTGGCCGCCAACACTGCGGCAAGCAGATCCAGATTGATCCCAAGGTCAGGCAGGTTCATTCCCATCGCCTCTCAGAACTCGAAATTGATCATCTTGCGCATGATCAAAACGCCAATCAGCATCCATATGCCGCAGGTCGCGAGCACGATGTTGCCAAGCTTTTCCGTGAAAAGCAGGGCCATGTAATCGGGGCTCATGACATAGACGAGCGTGCACACGACAACCGGCAACGACCCGATGATCCAGGCCGAAGACTTGGCTTCGGCCCCCATCGACTGGATCTTGGCCCGCATTTTCTTGCGTTCGCGCAGCACCACGGCCAGGTTGTCCAGCGCTTCGGCCAGATTGCCTCCGCTCCGGCTCTGGATCGTGATCACGATGGCAAGAAAGCGGGTCTCGGCCGAGGGCACCCGCAAGGCAAGACGCTGCACCGCCTCGTCCACCGGCATCCCGAGGGTCTGGTTGTCCATCACCAGCTTGAATTCGGTGCGCACCGGCTCTTGCGCCGAACTTGCCACAACGCGCAGACAGTCTCCCACCGGCATCCCGGCCTTTACGCCGCGCACGATGGTATCGACCGCGTTTGGAAATTCGGCGCCGAACCGCGCGAAGCGCCGGTTTCTTTGGAACCCCACATAAAGGTGCGGCAAGATCAGGCCCAGTCCCGCGCCAAGGCCCAGAGCCGGGACCAGACCCAGACCCGTGCCGGACCAGACGCCCACACAGACGCCCACGGCGATCAGGGCAGAAATGCCCCAGTAGGTTGCGACGGACCAATGCAGACCGCCCTGCCGCAGTCGGCGGGTCAGCGATGGCTGTTCGCGGCGCGCGGTGCGGACCTTTTGTTGTTCAGCCATTTCGCGCAGGGTTTCATCAACCGACCGCTTGCGCCGCTTGCCCTCGGCGGCGGCGCTTTGGGACGCGACCGGGGCAAGCCCGCCAACCGCAAGGAACATCCTTTGACGTGCCTTGGTGCTTCGACCCAGCCTGGGCTGGAACAAGGCGAGCAACAGCCCGCCGATACTGAGCGTGACCAGAACAAAAACGACGATGGGTGAGCTTTGGGTGAACATCGTGGATCCGGGTCAGATTGAATCTACGCTGCGGGCCATCGAGGCTTCCATCGCAGCCGCCAGACGCTTTTCCTCGCCAAAATAGCGTGCCCGGTCCCAAAAGGCCGGACGACCGATGCCGGTGGACCGATGCCGCCCGATTATGTCGCCGTTGGCATCCTCGCCCAGGATGTCATAGACAAAGATGTCCTGCGTGATGGCGACGTCGCCCTCCAGTCCCAGAACTTCGGTGATGTGGGTGATCCGCCGCGACCCGTCGCGCAGACGCGCGGTTTGCACGATGACGTCGATGGACGCGACAGCCATCTGTCGGATCGTCAGGGACGGCAAGGAAAATCCGCCCATCGTGATCATCGATTCGATCCGCGACAGCGCCTCGCGGGGCGAGTTGGCGTGCAGGGTTCCCATCGATCCGTCGTGCCCGGTGTTCATGGCCTGCAACAGATCGAACGCCTCGGGGCCGCGCACCTCGCCGACGATGATCCGTTCGGGCCGCATCCGCAGGCAGTTCTTGACCAGATCCCGCATGGTGATTTCGCCGATGCCCTCAATGTTCGGCGGACGGGTTTCCAGCCGGACGACATGGCGTTGTTGCAGCTGAAGTTCCGCTGAATCCTCGCAGGTGACGATCCGCTCGCCCGGCGAGACATAGGCCGTCAGGCAGTTCAGAAGCGTGGTCTTGCCCGACCCCGTCCCGCCCGAGATAAGCACATTGCAGCGCACCCGCCCGATGATCTTGAGGATTTCCGCACCCTCGGGCGTGATGGCGCCAAATCCGACCAGTTGATCCAGCGTCAAGCGGTCCTTCTTGAACCGGCGGATGGTCAGCGTCGGCCCGTCGATCGACACGGGTGACGCAATGACGTTGACCCGGCTGCCATCGGGCAGACGGGCATCGCAGATCGGGCTGGATTCGTCGACACGCCGACCCACCTGACTGACGATGCGCTGGCAGACATTCAAAAGCTGCGTGTTGTCGCGGAACCGGATGTCGGTTTCCTGCATCTTGCCGCCGACCTCGATGAAGATCCGCTTGTTGCCGTTAACCATGATGTCGGCGATGTCATCGCGTGCAAGCAGCGGCTCCAGCGGGCCGTACCCCAAAACGTCGTCACAGATCTCCTCGACCAGCGTGGATTCCTCGTCCGACGAAATCACGGCCTTCTTTGCGCTGAGAATGTCACGGACGATGCCGCGCACTTCGGTGCGGGCCTGACGGGCTTCCATGACCGACAGTTGTGCCACGTTGATCGACTCGATCAGGGCAAGGAAGGTTTCCTTCTTGAGGTCATAATAGGCTTGCGGCCTGCCCCCCGATTGTCGGCGATCATCGCCGACAGGGGCGACCGTCAGCGGTGGGTGGACCGTCTGGACCATGTTGACGTCTGCACCGGGGCTCTCCGTTGCGTCAATGACCACCGGCGCCGCACCCGGTCGATCTGCTTCTCTGCGCGTA